>JAFNYX010000089.1 GCA_017654125.1 Alistipes sp.
GACGCAGAGCAAGGGACTTATCACCCGAATAGATAATGCGGCCCTTATAAAGCACATGCACAAAATCGGGCACAATATAATCCAACAGACGCTGATAGTGAGTAATTACGACTGTCGCATTATCCTCTCTGTGCAGTCGAGTTACGCCCGTCGCAACGATACGCAGCGCGTCGATATCCAAACCCGAATCGGTCTCATCCAAAATAGCCAACTTAGGATCGAGCATCGCCATCTGGAAAATCTCGTTTTTCTTCTTCTCACCACCCGAGAACCCCTCGTTTACGGCACGCGATGTGAGTTTCGCATCAAGTTCCACAACGGCACTCTTCTCGCGCATCAGTTTCAAGAATCCGGCTGCCGAAAGCGGCTCTTCGCCCATATACTTACGACGCTCGTTTACGGCAATCTTCATAAAGTTTGCCATCGAAACACCAGGTATCTCCACCGGATACTGAAAACCGAGGAACATACCCTTGCGTGCACGCTCCTCAATCGGAAGCGAGAGTAAATCCTCGCCAAGGAATGTCGCCTCACCCGACGTCACGGTAAACTTTTCGCTACCCGCCAACACCGACGCAAGCGTACTCTTTCCCGAGCCGTTCGGACCCATAATGGCATGCACCTCGCCCGGTTTGACCGTGAGGTTAATACCGCGAAGAATCTCCTTATCGCCCACAGAGGCGTGCAAATCTTTTACTACCAACATATATTTCTCTCTTTTTTATTCTCTACAACAATCCGTTATCCGACCGAACCCTCCAAACTGATGGCCAACAACTTCTGAGCCTCAACGGCAAACTCCATAGGCAACTTCGCAATCACCTCTTTCGCATAGCCGTTCACTATCAACCCGACGGCATCTTCGGTCGATATGCCACGTTGGTTGCAATAGAAGAGTTGCTCCTCGGATATTTTCGAAGTTGTCGCCTCGTGCTCAATCATCGCCGTACGATTACGGCTATCAATTTGCGGGAAGGTATGCGCTCCGCACTTATCACCAATGAGCAACGAGTCACACTGCGAATAGTTACGTGCGCCATCTGCCTTCGGCGCAATCTTAACCAGACCACGGTACGAATTTTCGCTTTGACCCGCCGAAATACCCTTCGAGACAATACGGCTGCGCGTGTTACGCCCCAAATGTATCATCTTCGTACCCGTATCTGCCTGTTGAAAATTATTGGTCATAGCCACCGAGTAAAACTCTCCCACCGAGTTATCGCCAGCGAGCACACACGACGGATATTTCCACGTAATGGCAGAGCCGGTCTCCACCTGCGTCCACGATAGACGCGCATTTTCGCGACAGATACCGCGCTTGGTAACAAAGTTATAGATACCACCCTTGCCCTCCTTGTCGCCCGGATACCAATTCTGTACGGTCGAATACTTCACCTCCGCGTCGCGCTCGACAACAATCTCGACTACCGCAGCATGCAACTGATTCTCATCACGTCGCGGTGCGGTACATCCTTCCAAATAGCTGACATACGCCCCCTCATCGGCAACAATCAGCGTACGCTCGAACTGACCCGTACCTTCGGCATTGATACGGAAATAGGTCGATAGTTCCATCGGACAACGTACTCCCTTCGGAATATAACAGAACGAGCCATCCGAAAATACGGCGGCATTCAACGCTGCATAGAAGTTATCGGCATACGAAACGACCGAACCCAAATACTTTCGCACCAAATCGGGATACTCGCGAATCGCCTCCGAAATAGAGCAGAAAATAATACCCTTCTCGGCCAACGTCTCGCGGAATGTGGTCTTAACCGACACCGAATCCATGACGGCATCAACCGCAACACCGGCCAAGGCCATCTGCTCCTCCAACGGAATACCGAGTTTATCGAACGTACGTTTCAGTTCGGGATCAATCTCGTCCATTGACGAAAGTTTCTTGCGCGGCTTCGGCTCAGCGTAATAGATTATATTCTGAAAATCAATCGGCGGAATACGCAGATGTGCCCACGTAGGCACCTCCAACGTACGCCAATGGCGGAAGGCCTTCAAACGCGCCTCCAACATCCACTCCGGCTCGCTCTTCTTCGCCGAAATTATGCGAATGATATCCTCATTGAGACCCTTTGCAATGGTTTCCGTCTCAATATCCGAAGTAAAGCCGTATTGGTACTCTCGCTCTTGAAGAGTATCAAGTATATCTTTATTATCCTCTTTCATAGTCCACAGTACGCATAATGCGCGTAAAGTTACGGCAAAAATACTAAAATTTCCGTAAACAACGACCTTTCGCGCTTTTTATATAAGGTATTATATAAATTTCACCCCCTGCAAATATCGCGCAAGAGGAAAATTGAACTTTTTTATCGTTTTTTTTTGCAGTTTCCCGAAAATATTGTACTTTTGTACGCTCTTAAAAATAACGAGTACGGAGGGTTGGGTGAGTGGCTTAAACCAGCAGTTTGCTAAACTGCCGATATCGTAAGGTATCCGCTGGTTCGAATCCAGTGCCCTCCGCTTCTTAATGAAATTTGATGCGAGCGACTTGTAAGAGTCGCTCGTTTTTTTTGTTTATGCTTTTGTATATACAAGTACATACCAAGCAAAAACAAAAAAATCCTCAAAGAGGTATCAAATTTCGGAAAGCACTGTCTCACCTATATAACGGTTGCGGGGATATTGCAATAAAAAAATGGTTATCCGCGTGGACAACCATTTTTATTTTCTACGAGTTATCTCACTCGTCACCACTTATCAATGTCTCATCGCCTCATCGGGTGTCGAATAGGAACCACCTTTTCCATTGGTCCACTTTCCATCGGAGGTCTGCCAAGCAACACCACCGCCCGAGCCTGTGCCGCCACCACTGTTGCCACCGCGTTGCATTGCAAAACCCACGCCCAGAATAGCTGCGCCGATAACAAGGATTTGAAGTATTATTTTGAAAATCACGATAACAACTCCGATAATGGCCACTATCGATGCCAAGATATATACGATTCCAAATATCGTAAACGCGACACCTGCAACCGTACCAAGAATCTTTATATTCTTTCTCAGCGACATAAGCACTCCAACGCCTAACGATACAAAGAACGCAACGACCGAAAGAATATCTCG
The DNA here is from genome assembly GCA_017654125.1 of Alistipes sp. Taxonomy (GTDB): domain Bacteria; phylum Bacteroidota; class Bacteroidia; order Bacteroidales; family Rikenellaceae; genus Alistipes. The sequence continues at coordinate 3,088 of JAFNYX010000089.1, forward strand.
CAATGTCGAATTAAAGTCCAAAGCAGCCAATCCAAAGACTATGACCAACATTAGCGGCAAACATACGGCTAAACTGATAGCCATTGGTTTTATCGACAACTTTTCATCGCTATCTCTACCAGCCAACAACATATTCTCATACAACTTAATGCTGTACAATTGGAATGCTACAAACACACAGAACGGAATAGCACGGAACAGCGACCCGAAGAATCCGTAGTTATCCATAGAGCACCACCAAAAGGCATCGGTCCCCAACGTCTTATATGCCCACACCTCCATCAATGATGCTATAAGCATACAGCCGGGCACCACATACAGTGCAAGCCTTCTGATTGCTGCCGCCTTAAAGCCCAACAATACAAAGGCAATAGCCAATATAAAGAACAATGATATTATGGCATAAGGGGTAAACGAGGCAAAGAACTTTCCTGTCCAAGAGTGATTTACACGGTCACGAGTATCGCCAAATATATCCTCGGTTCCCTCGGGATTATCCTCACTGAACAACAGATATTTTGACTGAACACCAAATTCTCGGCCATCAACCACTATTGCACCATAACCAGTGTGACCTTTCAGCAGACGTGTTACCGTCACCTCTTGGCCCATAGCCATCTTGAATGCGGGCTCACCCAGGGTCTCTGTGCCCGTTTTCGGGTCTGAAACAGATATTTTACAAATATTTACAGAGTCTAAAAAATTGTCATCAACAATATACTTCTGCGCAGACAACGTAAACGTAGAGATTGCCAATAAACAAAGTAGCATTACAACTCGTTTCATACCTTAAATCCGGACGAGGCCTAAAAAACACATCATCAGCGAACAAGTCAAGGCCTCGTTAAAGACTACCGCCAATGTATATTTATGCAACAAATTTAGGAAAACTTTTCAGTATTCGCAAGACATTTGATTAATATCTCAATGACTACCTCGAAAGATTGACTTTTTATTTATCAACCTATGATATATTAACTTTAATTTCCCTAATCTCCCGCAATCCGCTACAACTCATCAGGCAACGGAACACGTTTGCCTGTATCGCGATAGGTAGGCATCGGCGACTGCCACGAACGAAGTTGTCCGCCCAACTCCGCAGCAAGCGACTTAACCACCTGCGGATATTCGGACGCCACGTTGTGCTGCTCTCCGATATCGGTGCGCAGATTATAGAGTTCAAGTGTACCGCTACGCATACGATAGACAAGCTTCCAATCGCCCTTACGCACCGCGCTCAAATAGTCGATATCTTCCAAATCGTAAGGCTTCCATTGGTGAGGATAGTGGAAGATTAGCGCTCGTTCAGGGTCAATACCCGAAATACTCTCGTCCACAACAAATGCATTTGCCTCCTTCTGCGAACTGATTTCGCCTTTAGCCTTAGCTTTTGAAGCCAGACGCGAGCCCTTCGTAACCAAATCGACAAGCGACTTACCATCCACCGACTGACGTACCTCGTAACTCTTCACGCCCGCCATTTCGAGGATAGTCGGGAATAGGTCTTCGCAGATGACCGGTGTATTCACGCGAGTACCCGGAGCAACCCGTCCGTTCCACTTGACCATCAACGGTACACGAATGCCACCCTCGTAGCACGAGCCTTTACCATTACGCAACGGAAGGTTATGCATAAAACGCACACCACCCTTACTCTTATTCTCGGCATTACCACCATTATCGGTCATAAAGATTATGATGGTATTTTCATCCAAATTATGCTCGCGTAGGTAAGTCATTAAATCACCAAGCGACTTATCGACGCCCTCGACCATCGAGGCATAGCGTGCCTGGCCCTCGTCCATACCTGCATCGAGATACTTCTGCACGAAACGCGGGTCGCGCTGAATCGGCGTATGCGTTGCATAGTGTGCAAAGTAGAGATAGAACGGCTGATGATGGCGAACCGGATAGTCGAGCGTCTTCAACGCCTCGCGCGTAAGCGCCTCCGTAAGATGAAGTCCCGTACCATAGTACTCAGTCATATTCTGCACGGCAAGCATATTCCACTTCTCGGCCGTATTGCCATAGTTATCCTCGCTCATATAACTGCGTGGCATACCCGCAACATTACCCGTCACATTGACTACATAGCCCATATTATACGGGCTCGCCCCCGGTGTTCCGGCTGATGCCCAATGCGCCTTACCGACGTGAATCGTAAAGTAGCCGGCATCTTTGAGGAGTTGTGGCAGAGGCGTTGCGCAGAACGTGTTTTCGACACCCTCCGTCGGGCTCATTCCGTTGAGATTCCACTCCGGACGCGAAAATCTGCCCCGAACATCCACACTTACTCCACTTTGAGCCATTGCAACCGCACCACCCGTAGCATCGCTCGGCGTATCGCGCATCGTCGAGGTCCAGTTCGTGATATGCGAATGTGCCGCATTTACACCTGTCAGCAACGACGTACGTGTCGGAGTCGAAACGGGGCAAGCATAGGCATTAGTCAGTAGCACACCCTCTTCTGCCAAACGAGCCATATTCGGCGTATTATAGCGCATATTATTCGGATACACCTCCTCACCATATGCAACCGAAGAGTCCATCCAGCCCATATCGTCTATCAGAAAAAAGACGATATTCGGACGCTCCTTGGCGAATACTGTCGCAGGCGCAAGCAGTGAACAACCGATCAAAGTTTTAGTCGAAAGTTTCATTTCTCTACTATTTGATATTAGAATTGGTTTACCAAAGAACAAATATAGCGTTTTTGTTCAATCTTTGCAAACAGAAAGGAGCCATTTGCACCAACAAATGACTCCTTTGAATTACACAAAGTATCTTTTCTACTTAAAGTAACGCTTGTAGAGACCCTCAAATCCCTTACCGTGGCGCGCCTCGTCCTTTGCCATCTCGTGTACCGTATCGTGAACAGCATCGAGATTCTGCTCCTTTGCCAAACGAGCCAAACGGAACTTATCCTCGCAAGCACCACTCTCGGCGTTCATTCGCTTGTAGAGATTAGTCTTCGTATCCCAAACTACCTCACCAAGCAATTCGGCGAACTTCGCAGCGTGCTCTGCCTCCTCCCAAGCGTAGCGCTTGTATGCCTCGGCAATCTCAGGATAGCCTTCGCGGTCGGCCTGACGACTCATTGCAAGATACATACCCACTTCGGTACACTCACCCATAAAGTGATTCTTCAAACCCTCCATCAGTTCGGCATCAGCACCCAAGCCATCACCCAACTTATGCTCCGTAACGAACTCCAAATTCTCCGATTGCTCCTCAATCTCTACAAACTTGTCTGCCGGAACTTTGCACAATGGACACTTCTCCGGTGCCTCGTTACCCTCGTGAATATATCCGCATACCGTACAACGAAACTTCTTTGCCATAATTTTATCCTCCTTTTAAGTTTTTTGGTTATTTACTGTTATTACTTGTTTTTCTTGTTTGCTAGTGCAAAGATAATATCAATATTTCATAAGCGCAAATTGTATTTTCTTATGAAACCATCAACAAATCTTATTCGACAACAGTCGACAAAACATACTCTATTTCACCCACCGACGTAGAGTCTTTAACAAGCACCCGTTTGTCTCGGTCGAGCAGGTAGAGCGCCGGTATGGCACGCAGGTCGTAGAGTCGCTGCTGCTCGATTACACACCCCTTGTCATAGCCGCTAATCCACTGCGATGGAAGCGGATGTTTACGCCACTCCGCAAGGTCACGATCGGGATAGATGGCAAGCACCACAAGCTCTCCATCTTCAATCATCGTTGATAGGAGTTTCGAGTTCTCGATTGTCTGCTGAATATCGCGACACATCGAACAACCAGGATTATTGATATACACAAGCGTATAATCCGCCTTAACGGCATAAAGCGATGATGTTCGACCCGAAGAGGTCGTATAACAAAAATCGCAAGCCGCATGTCCGATACGGTTTTTCAGAGCCAAATCGAGGTCGTACTGTGGAGCAAGACGCTCATAGCAGTCATAATACGGCGACCGTGTCTGGTGCTCCAAAACAGGGATATAGAGTTCGTCGCTACGCAGTGGCGAGTTTGGGTCGTGCAGCACGCGCTCGGCAAGCATCACAAAATAGTCGAGCATCGTGCGCGAAGTTCCGGCTCGCTCCATAAGGCGTCTTATCGGCTCACCATTGGTCGGCCCCACAAAATTGGCAACGTAACCGGCATAAACACGCAACATCTCTACCGTATCCACCCTGGCAATAAAAAGCGTATCCGAGAAATCGAACTTATCCCAATAGTGTTCACGCATATAGTCGGCACGCTCCCGCTCCGTCATATATGCCGGTGCTACAACACGAGGAAAGTGGTACACTTCGGCACGCGACTCTTTGTCGGCGCTCCGCCGTTGCGATGCACCTTCACCGCCACACGCCACCATTACGACAGCCATTACCATATATATAATAAAACGTGTCATGACACTCTTCGCACATTAAATGTTTACGCTGCGTAAATATACAACAAAAATCCCGTCCGACGATAACCGACGAACGGGATTTTTTAGGCGATATTATATCAATTTGCTAAAAATGCTATTTCTTCAACTCTGCCAAGGCAGCCTTTGCCGGCTCTACGCTGTTACCAGCAACAACTTTTTCAAGGTTTACGATTGCCTGCGGCTTCATCTCCTTTGCATTGTAAGCAGCACCGAGGATGAAGTAAACGTCGCTCTTATCGTCCTCGGTGGTCTGTGCCAAAGCTGCAGTCTCACCCAACTCGATAACCTTGTCGTAATCCTTCTTATTGTTGTATGCCTGGATACGAATCTTCTCTGCCAAAGCCGATGTAGGATCAGTTGCAAGCATTGCCTCTGCCATTGCGATAATACCATCGTGGTCACCTGCCTGCTGCAAACGTGCAACTTCGTTATTGGTGTACATCGACATCTTCTCGCGAGCCGACGCAATTGCCTCTGCATACTTGGTGGCGTTCATTCCGCAGATGTTGTTACAAACATCCATACCCTTCTGATACTCACCCAATTTGAAATAACTCTCAGCGAGGTTAAGTGCCATATCCGTATTACGTGGATTAGCAGCATAGCCCTTCTCGAAAACAGCAACAGCAGTGATGTAGTCCTCGGCATTGAACGCCTCACCACCCTGCACCTGATAAACCTTTGCAAGAATCGTGTTGGCCTTTGCCTTACCCTGCATATCACCCCACAACTCGGCCTTATCGGCAGCCTTTGTCAAGTTCTCGATTGCAGCAGCATAATCTTTACGACCGGCAGCAGCCGTACCAATACGCTGGTAGCATGTTGGGATATACTTCTTTGCGGTAGCGACACAGTTTACCACGTTGCTATCCTCCGAATCAGCGCCACCTTTAACAACGCTCTCGAAAAGCGACAACGCCTTTGCCCAATCCTTTGCTTGGAGTGCAGCAGCACCATCGTTATACTTCTGAACAATTTCACCTGCACTTTGAGCCGATACCATTGCAAACGAAAGCAATGCAACTGCCATCAAAACAACTTTTTTCATAATTTTAAGGTAGTTTTAATTAAAGTTTATATTATTTTTATTTTTTTATTCCATTACCGAATCGGATTTCTCCAACAATTTGCAAAGATAAGTGTTTTGTTCAAAATTACCAAATTCACCTCAATTTTGCGAAAAAATCCACCATAAGCATCTCACACTCCTCGGCAAGAACACCCGACGTCACCTTCGTTCGCGGATGCAGCAACGAAGCCCCGATGCGCGAATAACCCCGCTTGGCATCCGATGCGCCATAAACGATGCGACCTATTTGACTCCACGCCAACGCTCCTGCACACATCACACACGGCTCGACCGTGACATATAGCGTACAATCCGTCAGATACTTACCCCCGAGAGTCGAAGCTGCTGCCGTTATGGCCTGAATCTCGGCATGTGCGGTAACATCGACCAGCGTCTCGACCAAATTATGGCCTCGACCAACCACTCTGCCACCAGACACAATCACCGCTCCGACAGGCACTTCTTGACTATCAAACGCCTCTTGCGCCTCTTTTATTGCCAAACGCATATATTTTTCGTCCGTTTCGCGAGATACTTCCATAAATTTTCTTATTTTTGCACGTTATTTACCGCAAAGGTACAAAAAGCGAAAAAAAATACAATACAAATACAACACTATGTACAGAAGTAATACGTGTGGCGAATTGAGAGCCGCAAATATCAATCAAAGCGTAACGCTTGCAGGATGGGTGCAGAAGGTACGCAACCTCGGTGCGATGACATTCATCGACCTACGCGACCGTTACGGTATTACACAGATTGTCGTAGAGGAGACCTCCGCAGAGCAGACACGCACGACTGCATCACGCCTCGGCCGCGAGTTTGTTATTCAGGTTAAAGGTCGCGTAATCGAGCGCCAGTCGAAGAATCCAAAGATGCCGACAGGCGATATCGAGGTTGCTGCCGACGAGATTACAATCCTGACCGAAGCTGTAACACCTCCGTTCACTATCGAGGAGCACTCGGACGGTGGCGACGACCTTCGTATGAAGTATCGTTACCTCGACTTGCGTCGTCCGCCATTGCAGCGCAATATGATTCTGCGCCACAAGATGGCACAAGAGATTCGTCGTTTCCTCGACAGCGAGGGATTCTTGGAGATTGAAACCCCATACCTTATCAAATCGACACCGGAAGGTGCGCGCGACTTCGTTGTTCCGAGCCGCATGAACCCTAATGAGTTCTATGCTCTGCCACAGTCACCACAGACACTAAAACAGTTGCTCATGGTTGCCGGCTACGACCGCTACTTCCAGATTGTCCGCTGTTTCCGTGACGAGGATTTGCGTGCCGACCGTCAGCCAGAGTTTACACAAATCGACTGCGAGATGGCTTTTGTCGAGCAGGAGGACATTCTCGAAATCTTCGAGCGTTGGGCAAAGCACATGTTCAAGAGCGTGCTCGGCGTAGAGTTCAATGAGCCGTTGCGTCGCATGCCTTGGATTGAGGCAATGGAGAAGTACGGTTCGGATAAGCCTGATTTGCGTTTCGGCATGGAGTTCTCGGACATCACCGATTTGGCTCACGGCCACTCGTTCTCGGTGTTTGACGATGCAGAGTATGTTGTCGGATTTGCCGCTACGGGTTGTGCTTCGTACACCCGCAAGCAGATTGACGCATTGACGGAGTTCGTCAAGCGTCCGCAGGTTGGCGCAAAGGGTCTCGTATGGATTCGTTTGGAGCAGGGTGGCGGCATCAAGTCGTCCATCGACAAATTCTTCACACCGGAGGATTTGCAAGCCATCGCCGAACGTTTGGGCGCAAAGGAGGGCGACCTCTGTTTGGTTATGTGTGGCAAGAAGTTCAAGGTACTCACCCAGCTTTGCACGCTCCGCTTGGAGGTTGCCGAGCAGTTGGGTCTGCGCGATCCGAAGAAGTTTGCTCCGCTGTGGGTTATCGACTTCCCGATGTTCGAATGGGACGAGGAGACCGAGCGTTTCTACGCTATGCACCACCCGTTCACCTCGCCAAAACCGGAGGATGTACAGTACTTGGAAAGTGATCCGGCACGCGTTCGCGCCAATGCTTACGATTTCGTTTGCAACGGCACGGAGTTGGGTGGCGGTTCGATTCGTATTCACGATGCACAGTTGCAATCGACCATCTTCAAATGCTTGGGCTTCACCCCAGAGCAAGCCGAGGCACAGTTTGGCTTCCTGATTAACGCCTTCAAGTTTGGCGCACCGCCACACGGTGGTTTGGCATTCGGTTTCGACCGTCTGTGTTCGCTCTTTGGCGGTTCGGAGTCCATCCGCGATTACATCGCATTCCCGAAGAACAACGCCGGACGCGATGTTATGCTCGATGGTCCGTCTCCAATTGCACCGGAGCAGTTGGAGGAGCTCTACCTCTCGCTTGTCAAGCCGGAATAAGACGAAAGTTTACACTATTATAGTCAATGAGAATCGGGATTTTTGCTCGATTCTCATTTTTTTTATACCTTTGTATTACTATGGCAACACCACTTGCAGAGAGGTTACGTCCTCAACGATTGGAAGATTATATCGGTCAGCAACATCTGGTCGGTAAGGATGGCGTATTTCGTCGATTCATCGAGGCTGGCAACGTCCCATCGTTTATTTTGTGGGGGCCGCCCGGAGTCGGTAAAACCACACTTGCGAGAATCGTTGCAACCGAATTGGAGCGACCATTCTTCACACTCTCGGCCGTAACATCGGGCGTAAAAGAGGTTCGCGAGGTTATTGAGTCGGCCAAGCGTCAGCGATTCTTCGATGCACGTACGCCACTACTGTTCATCGACGAGATTCACCGATTCAACAAATCGCAACAAGACTCGTTGCTTGGTGCTGTCGAACAGGGTATCGTGACACTCATCGGCGCCACAACCGAAAACCCGTCATTCGAGGTTATATCTCCATTACTCAGCCGTTGTCAGGTATATACGTTGCGTCCGATGACGGACGAACAACTTGACGAGTTGCTACAACGTGCGCTGACAACAGACAAGGAGTTGCAAAGACGCGATATCGAGGTACGCGAGCGCGATGCTCTTTTCCGCTTTTCTGGTGGCGATGCCCGCAAGTTACTCAATATCCTTGACATCATCACCAACGCTTCGAACGACAAGATTGTCATCGACAATGAGACCGTAACCGATGCACTCCAACAGAACATAGCACTCTACGACAAAAACGGCGAGCAACACTACGACGTTATCTCGGCGTTCATCAAGAGTGTCCGAGGCAGCGACCCGAATGCCGCCATATACTACCTGGCACGAATGTTGGCCGGTGGTGAAGAGCCACGCTTCATCGCACGCCGTCTGGTAATACTCGCATCGGAAGATATCGGGCTCGCAAATCCCAATGCACTATTGCTTGCCAATGCCTGCTTCGATACGGTACACAAAATCGGAATGCCGGAGGCGCGCATAACGCTTGCCGAAACAACTATCTATTTGGCAACATCCCCAAAGAGCAACTCGGCATACATGGCAATCAACGAGGCTCTCGCTTTCGTTGGCAAAGACACCACCAATCGTCCCGTACCATTGCATCTGCGCAACGCGGTGACGGATTTGATGAGCGATGCGGGATATGGCAAAGATTACAAATATGCACACGACTTCGAAGGCAACTTCATTGAGCAGGAGTTTCTACCGGAGTCGCTTGCCGGCAAACAATTTTATCACCCGAACACCGGAAATGCGACCGAACAGAAGATTGCTTCGCGCATCGCTGAACTTTGGAAGGGAAAATACAAATAAACTTTGAGCATGAAACGGATTGCATTAGTTATATTGATACTTATCGTCACAACTGGCGTAACGGCCGCCGAACGACAGACGATGCTCTATGCCGAGAAGGGTGGCGAGCAACTCTATCTCGACCACTACCCTGCTATCAATACGGAGGGTGCGCGTCCGTGCGTGATTTTTGCTTTTGGCGGAGGTTTTGTTCGCGGCGACCGCGCGCATAAAGATTATGCGTCATATTTCCAATCACTGATCGAAGCGGGATACGATGTTGTATCCATCGACTATCGTCTCGGGTTGAAAAATCCGCCAAAAGGAATAGGCGTACGCGATATGATTTCGCTCATGAAACGGTCGGTCGATTATGCGGCAGAGGACTTAATGAGCGCGACACGTTTCGTGTTGGACCATGCAGCGGAGTGGAATATCGACCCAACGAAAATCGTTGTCAGTGGGTCGAGTGCCGGAGCAATCGCAACGTTGCAGGCGGAAAACTACATCTGCAACGGCGATGAGCGCGCAACGAAGATTCTCGGCGACTATAACTTCGCAGGTGTCGTAGCAATGGCCGGTGCAGTTTTCTCGACCGGAGGTCGCCCGAAATGGGAGGGTACAACTTGCCCCGTAATGATGTTCCACGGTTCGTCCGATTGCAACGTGCCATACAAGAAGGCGTCAATCTTCGGCATCGGATTCTACGGCTCGAAGCTCATTGCCAAGCAACTCAAACGCAAAGGCGGAGCATATTGGTTCCACTCGGCAAAGTATCGTTCGCACATAATTGCCGAGGAGCCGATGACATGCAACATTAGCAATATCATAGACTTTATCGAGAAATGCGTTGTGAAGGGAGAGCATCTGCAAGTCGATACGGAGGTCGCAAACCAGGCCTTCGGAAAAC
>JAFNYX010000090.1 GCA_017654125.1 Alistipes sp.
AGCTAAACCTAAACAAGATTTAGGTGGTTATAGCAGTGAGGTTCCACCTCTTCCCATTCCGAACAGAGAAGTTAAGCTCACTAACGCCGATGGTACTGCGGTTTTCCCGTGGGAGAGTAGGTAGCCGCCTCTTCAAGCCAAGTTGGATATTCCGACTTGGCTTTTTTATTTGCACCGGTTTCTAGTGCACCTTATTTGAATGACGACTTGGCTGTACGAGTAGTACTATCCAAGTCGTCATTCTTCATTACGGCACCCTATAATTCCGGTGCAAATGAAAAATTGAGAGACCGAAGGTCTGTGCCGTAAGTTAAGCGCTAACGCCGATAATTGGTTTTAGACTACACAAAAAAAGGGTATCGAAAATGATACCCGATAGAAGAGATGTCTTGGATTACTATTGTTTGCTTTTTTTGTGAATTTCCTTGGTTGTGAGACCATTGTATGGATCTTCTCCACTCTTTACATCTTTATACAGCAACCAATGTATGCAACTTTTGCTATCGCCATTGCTGCCTGATACAACTGTGTACGCTTGAAGAAATTCCCAACCCAACTTGTTCATATGGTTTAGTGCGTCAATCTTCGAATTGAAAATCAAGTTTTCGCCATTCTCATCAACTAACGATTGCTGACTCATAGCTTTCTCTCTCTTTTGTCCGAAGTCAATGGTTATCTTCTTATTCTTGCTCAATGGTATTGCCCGCTCCACTATTTCGCAATATACTCTGTTTTGGGCATACAGACTTGCGGAAAAGAGTATTCCTATGCAAAGTGTAATAAACTTTTTCATATTGTATAGATTTTATATCCTAAACGTTTGTTTGTTCAATTTTATTGCTTTTTCATTTCAAGCAAAGTCACAAAATCCCCTCGTGTTGCCACATTTTGCGGTATGCCTCAGCCTTCTTTTCGAGCGAGAGGGGATAGGCGCGTGATGTCGAGGGCAGACGCCAAAAGTCGAGGCAGCGATTGTCGGTGCGGAGCGAGACGTGTGTGCCTACACTCGGAATGGAACAACCGAATTGCTCGGCAACAATCTCGGCGGCCTTTTGCCCGGTCGTGATAATTGCCCGGCAGGTAGGCAACTCGCGGAGCAGTGCCGCGATGTCGGTAGAGGTTACGACCTCCAAGAACTTATCCGAAGCATTGTCGCGCAGACGAATAACCTCGCAGGCGGTGTCGTAAAGAGCAATGCCACGAGCGGAGCAGAAGTCGGCAATTTTAATGCTGTCGAAGCGCTTTTCGCCGATGAGTTCGAAGTGGTGGTGGTCGTTGAAAAATATCAGCCCCATGATGCGCCACATGTCGTTTATCCAATTAGGATAGAAAAAATCCATCGACCACCGTTCGCGACTTGGCGGAAAACTGCCGAGCATCAGCACGCGTGCACCAACCGGAAGGAATGGCGGTAGTGGATGACGTTCTATGTTTTTTGCTCGATTCATTACTCACAAATATACGCAATTTTATTGGTTTTCCGATGGCTTATGACCTATATTTATGGAGGTCGAACGGATAAAATGGCAGTCGGACGATGATGTATCGCGAGATACTCTTTGTTTTCTGCTAAATTCTATATATTTTTTGGTTTTGAGGTTGGTAGTGACGTTAATCTTTGTTAATTTTGTGTAGACTAAACTTAAAACGAATCATATATGAAACGAATTCTGATTATGCTTGCGCTTTTATTGCCGCTTATCGGTTATGCGCAAATTGATGTCACTCAACTGCGTGTCAATCGTTTGGCAGTGCCGATGGGTGTGTCGCCTGAGGAGAAACCCGTGTTGAGTTGGATTGCATCCACGCCGGTTGCCGGCTCCATGCAGACGGCTTATGAGGTGACGGTTACTTCAAGTGGTAAAAAGGTGTGGAGTACGGGTAAAGTGGCTTCGGACAACTCGACGGCTGTTGTTTATGAAGGTACGCTGACGCCGGATACGCGTTACGAGTGGAGCGTTCGCGTATGGGACAACAATGGCAAGGTGTCGAAGCGCGTTACGTCGTTTTGGCATACAGGCCTACGTGCCGAGGATTGGAAGGCAAAGTGGGTTGGTGAGGAGAATGAAGTGCCTGTACCGATTCATTTGCGCACGGATGCCGCACTGGTAGCCAAGAACGTGCGTCGTGCCACGGCATATGTATCGGCTCACGGTATATATGAGGCGTATATTAACGGCCAGCGTGTGGGTGATAAGCAACTCACGCCGGGTTGGACGTCGTACAACAAACATATCCAGTATCAGGCATTCGATGTGACAAAGTTGCTTGCGCGTGGTGCAAACACCATTGCTGCGATTGTTACGCCGGGATGGTATTCGGGTGGTATCAACTACGGTAAGGTTGAAAAACGTCACTATTACGGAAAGAATGTTGCTCTGCTCATGCAGATTAATATCGAATATACGGATGGTACGCGTGCAACGATTTGCACGGACGATAAGTGGCTTATCGCATCGAAGGAAGCAAAGCATTCGGGCGTTACATTTGCTACGATTTACGATGGCGAGACGGTGGATGCCCGCCTGCGCGATGCGGCGTGGACTACTCGTTCGTATGACGCTTCGGCATGGAAGGCGGTAGCGGTACTTGATGGATATTCGTACGAAAACATTATCCCGACCCTAAATGAGTCGGTCATTATCAACGAGCCAATTAAACCGGTGAAGTATATCGTTACGCCAAAGGGTGAAAAGGTAATCGACTTCGGTCAGAATATCGTTGGATGGGAGCGTGTTCGTCTGCAAGGAAAGGCGGGCGATGTTGTACGTATCAAGCACGCCGAGGTATTGGATGATAAGGGTAATTTCTATACCATTAATCTCCGTAAGGCAAAGGCTACGAGTACGTATATATTGAGTGGCGGAGAGGACTATTTCGAGCCACGACACACCTTCTACGGTTTCCGTTACATAATGGTCGAGGGTGTCGAGGGTGATCTCAATTTGGAGGACTTCGAGATAGTTCCTGTATGGTCGGGCTTTGACAACATTGGTACGTTTACAAGTTCGAATGCGACCATTAACCAACTCCAAAGCAATATCTGGTGGGGTTTCCACGACAACTTTGTGGATGTTCCGACCGATTGCCCGCAGCGCGACGAGCGTTTGGGTTGGACGGGTGATGCACAGGTATTCTTCCGTACAGCTTCGTTCCTTGGTCGCGTGGATACCTTCTTCCGTAAATATCTTGCCGATTTGGCTGCCGATCAGCGTCCGGATGGTGGCGTGCCACGTGTAATTCCTGACACGTTCCCGAATGACCAAAACCGTGTAGGCGCTGTTGGTTGGGCTGATGCTGCTACCATCATTCCGTGGGATCACTATATGGCGTATGGCGATAAGTCGATTCTCGCTGTGCAGTACAAAAGCATGAAGGCGTGGGTTGATTTAGTCATTAAGAAGAGTGAACCACGCGGTTGGTTGTGGAACGACGATTTCGCAAGACATTATGGCGACTGGCTCTTCTGGACGAAGGATAACGACCGTGACGGTCAGGCCGCTGTTACGAACAAGTTCCTGATTTGTCAGTGCTTCTTTGCCAACTCGGTCGACATTATGGCTCGTGCGGCTCGTTTGTTGAATCGTGCGGAGGATGCTGTATACTATGAGGGTGTTGCTGCAAAAGTGCGTGAGGCGTATATGAACGAGTATGTTACGCCGAATGGCCTGATTTCGTCCGACACGCAAACGGCTTATGTATTGGCTCTGCATTTCAATATGTTGCCGGAGCATCTGCGTCAGCAGGCGGTAAATCGTTTGGTGGATAATATCCGACGCTATAAGAACCATATCACGACCGGTTTCCTCGGTACGCCATATATCTGTAACGTGCTGACAGATTACGGTCGCAGCGATGTGGCTTACGAGTTGCTCTTGCAGAAGACGTGCCCAAGTTGGATATACCCGATTTCGATGGGTGCAACCACCATTTGGGAGCGTTGGGATAGTATTCGTCCGGGTGGTAAGATTCCGAACAATGGCATGAATTCGTTTAACCACTATTCGTATGGCGCAATCGGCGATTGGTTGTATCGCAGTGCAGTCGGCATCCGCGAAACATCGCCAGGATATAAGACCATTGCGATTCGCCCTCATACAGGTGGTGATTTCAGCAATATGTCGGCAGCAACGCAGACTCCGTATGGCCGTGTTTCAGCTGCGTGGATGGCAGATAATAACACGCTAACACAGCTCGAAGTCGAGATTCCGTTCAATACGACAGCTACGGTATATGTGCCGGCAGCAAGTGCCGAGGCGGTGACTTGTTCCAATGCTTCGATTGCTCCGCATGGCTTCGTTGATGGATATGTAGAGTATCACGTTGGCAGCGGTAAATATACCTTTACGGTAAAATAGCAGTTGTCTGCTTTATCATTAGGGATTCGCTTGGTGCACAAACTACTGAGCGAATCTCTTTTTATGAGTATATGATATCGCATTCAGTTGCAATAATAGTGTCGTTATACGTGGTCTGGTTTTCGACAATCTGCGCAAACGCATCTCCGGTGTGCAACCGCAATAGATTGATAAGTTTGAGTTTGGCTTGTCTTCCCAACTCTGGAAAGAAAGAGTAGCGAAAACCAAGCATTGCGCGCTCTTGCTCCTCGAAAAACTCGAATAGCGCACCGTTCAATACATTGGCGATTTTACCGATACGCTCCGTTATAGCCGACACTTTATGGCATAACGCCATAGGGCGAGTCTGATTTTGCAGTAGTCGTAATTCATGTGCGGAAAACGATGCAGTGATGTCGCTGTACGCATGAGCTCCGACCGGAATATTTATCTCCGCATATACACCTTTGCCTACGAAAAACATATCGCCCTTGTGTAGGGTGATGCACACTCCATCTGCTTCGATGTGTTTTATGCCGGAGAGTACGCAGCCGACGATAAGCGAGTCGGTGGCACATTCGTACCTTGCTTCGGTAAATGCCGTTGTTAATGTGAAAAAATCTTTTGTGCGATACGGTTTGATATCCATTTTTCTGTTTGTTTTGTTTTCGATGTATAAAAATACAAATAATTACAATAAATTATTGTAATATTTAATAAAAAATTGACAAAAAAGATAGATTTCATTGAATTTTTCACATTTTGGAGGCAAATATGGTTTTGAAATACGACTTGTCGAGTGAAAACGAGCATAAAAAAGGGTGTCGAACCTCATCTGGTCTGACACCCTTTATCGGTGGGTTGTATTTACACTTTTTCAGCTACTACTCTACGATGCTGATTGAGAAGATCAGGTCGCCCGGACGAATATCGTCAATCACATCCTCACCTTCGATAACCTTGCCGAAGCAGGTGTGCACTCCGTCCAGATGTTGAGTGTTGCAACGGTTATGGCAGATGAAAAACTGTGAGCCGCCGGTGTCCTTACCGCGATGCGCCATTGAGAGAACGCCACGGTCGTGATACTGACGCTCGGCATCTGTTTCGCATTTGATGGTCCAACCTGGTCCGCCGGCACCATTGCCGATAGGACAACCTCCCTGAATTACAAACTCTGGAATCACACGATGGAACGTGAGGCCGTCGTAGAAGCGTGACTCGGCGAGTTTAATGAAATTGGCCACCGTACCGGGAGTCTCCTTCTCGTATAACTCGGCCTTCATATCTCCCTTTTCGGTCGAAATAATTGCGTACTTCATATTTTGTTAAATTTAGATGACAATCAATCGTGCTCTCTGTTACCGAATATCCGAAAACTCCTGTAACTGTTTTACGAGTTTCGGCATACCGACAGCCGCGCGCTCCTTGATGTGGAAAATACGATTGCGAAGGAACGGAATCTTCGGTACCGAAGGGTCCACCACATAGATTGGGACATCGTTGTTTTTGACCCAACCGACCAACGATGCCGCAGGATATACAGCGAGCGATGTGCCCACGATAATCAGGATGTCAGCCTCTTTGACCAACTCTCTTGCTTTGTCGAACATCGGCACCGGCTCACCGAAAAAGACTATATATGGGCGAAGCAACGAGCCGTCGGGAGCTACTTCGTCGAGCGTCTGCTCGCGCAAACCGATATCGATAATATGCTCCTCGCTACTCTCGCCACGCAACTTGGTAAGTTCACCGTGCAGATGGGTAATTTTGGTCGAACCGGCCTGTTCGTGTAGGTTGTCAATATTTTGCGTAATGACCTCTACGTCAAACCACTGTTCCAATTCGGCAATGGCTTTATGACCGGCATTGGGCAACTTGCCCGCCATCTCGCGGCGGCGCATATTGTAGAAGTTGATGACCGTTGCGCGGTCTCGCGCCAATGCTTCGGGCGTACAGACATCCTCGATGCGGTACTTTGCCCACATACCATCACTGCTGCGATAGGTCGGAATACCGCTGTCAGCCGATACGCCGGCACCTGTAAAAACTACAATTTTCATATTAAATAAAACGGTTCAATTATCTCCATCTCTTTTGGGAGTATGGGATATATTAAACTGAAAGTTTAACTCTTAATCCGTTGTGGCTATCTCTTGAAATAGATGTCCAACAACTCTTTGGCTGCGATGAACGAACTGAGCTTTGCGCTGAGCACTCGCTCTTCGACCTCCGCAATGCGACCTTCAATCTCCGGATTGAGGTAGAAACTGCTCTTCAATGCTTCGTTGATACTTTCATACATCCAGTACTTGTTCTGTTCGTTACGATGGTCATCGAAGTAGCCGTTACGTTTGATATGCTCCAAATACTCCTCAATACCTTTCCAGACCTCCTCCAATCCGGTTTTTTCAACCGACGAGCAGGTAAATACCTTCGCGCTCCAACCCGAGGTCGGAAGTGGGAATAGGTGTAATGCATTTTGATATTGCACCTTTGCCAGATTTGCCTTGTGGATGTTCTCTCCATCGGCTTTGGTGATGACCATAATGTCGGCCATCTCCATAATACCGCGCTTGATGCCCTGTAATTCGTCGCCCGCGCCCGAAATCTGCAACATCATAAACATATCAACCATCGAGTGTACGGCAGTCTCCGACTGTCCGACTCCGACCGTCTCGATGAAAATCACATCGAAACCAGCCGCCTCGCACAGCACTATGGTTTCGCGTGTCTTGCGTGCCACACCGCCGAGTGAACCTGCCGATGGCGAAGGGCGGATAAATACATCGGGATTGTGGCAAATGCTCTCCATACGAGTCTTATCGCCAAGAATCGAACCGCCGCTTCGCTCCGAGCTCGGGTCGATGGCCAGTACTGCCAATTTGTGGTGCATTGCCGTCACCATATTTCCGACCGCCTCGATAAAGGTAGATTTTCCGGCTCCCGGCACACCTGTAATACCGATGCGGACCGAATGTCCGGCGTGCGGCAGACAACGCTCGATAATCTCTTGGGCTTGTGCGTAGTTGTCGGGATTATTGCTCTCGATGAGCGTGATGGCTTGCGAGAGAATTGTAATGTTGCCGTCGAGAATACCCTGTACATATTCGTCGGTTGTGAGCTTGCGCTTACGCTTGCGTACAAAATAAGGGTTTACCATCGGTTGGTCAGCAACACCTTCGGTTACGTTCAACGCGCTGTCGTGATGCGTGTCGAGGTACTCTTTTTCGTAGTGGTCTATTTTCGTGAACGACATATATTGTTATGATTGTCTAAAATTTCTAATACTCTTTTGGGGTCGAGTGATTGTGGGTCTCCAAACCACAACACCCTTTGTTTTTTGTCAACGATTACGCCGAATGGAGCGTAGTTCACTCCGAAACGCGTGAATGCCTCTTCGGCCGAGGTGTGCACCTCCGAGCGCCCACCCTCGGCATATCTCCGCAACGAGGTGGCTGTCTGTGCGCTTGCACGCTCTTTTGTGAAGATTATCAGGTTGAAAGCTCCCGTTTGCTCGGCCACGTTGGCTAACATTGCAAGTGACTCGGTGCAAGGCACGCTCGCCGAGTGAACAAAGCCGAGATACGAGAACTCTGCCGGCTGGGCAACAGCTCCCTCCATTCGATTTTTGACCTTGATTTTGGGCGTACGCTCTCCGATGGCAAGATTCTGTGCCATACCGCTTGCACCCGCCATCAGGGCAACTAGTATAATAACAATTTTTCTCATCTAATCAGCAAAGGTAATCAATTTCGCTCGAAACTACAAGTGCAAATTTCCGACAAAAACACTTGCCACGACTCTATTTATTCGTAGCACACCGATATCTTGTATGGTACGCCGTTGAGAACCGCAATGCGACCTCGATAGTAGGTGCCGTATTTGCCCGTATGAGCCGTTACGGTCGTCTCGCAAAATACCGAGACAAACCATCGCCCGCTCTTCGGACGCTCGATGGTGAGCGTGTGCTTGCATCCTTTACCAACCGTCTTTATGAGCGTATTGTCGTGGAATGCCAATTCTCCACGCTTGGCGCAGAGCGACAAATCGAAACTGTTTTCGCCTTTATAGCCCTCAATCTTGATAATTGCTTTCGCGCATTTGCGAGGCACATCCAACTCGAAATGGTGATATTGGCGGTCGCCTATACGGGTGTGTGCCGGGTCCTCTGCCTCTGTGTGCTTGTTCATCTCGCGTACTTCGCCTGCTGTCAGCAGACCCTTTGATCGTGGCGCGGCATTGCCATCCATGGCATAGAGTATCATTGCCGACATATACTCCAATCGCTCGCCCGAAGTTGCACCCTCCGGATGCGAGCCGCAGAGTAGGGTGCGACCACTATCCGCCGTTGGTTTGTATGCCCAAACAGAGGTTTTGCCGTTGATTTGCACTTTATCCGTATTCTCAAATTGATATGATGATAATCGTTCAGTTCCGTCGGGCATTGGTGCGTTATCGCTCTCGAAAGCGTAACATCCACCGTTGTGGCGAACATTTTCGACCTTGCCATCGCCTCCGAAATCGAAGTAGCGCAATAGTGGCGAACGCTTTGGGATGAGCATCGTAGGACTGCTTTTGAGTAGATGGGTGGAGTGTGCATATTGGGGCCATAGTGCCCAATACATGCCAACCCAGCGTGGCTTGCTTACGTTGCGATACATCGAACCCTTGCAGGCTATATATGCTCCGGCGCAAGTACCGAGATAAGAGCCACCATTGCGAACAAACTCCTGAACTCTCTCTTTACCTTCGTCGTCGAGCGATTTTGCGTGCTTACTTGCACTGCCACCATTTACATAAATCATTCGGAAGCGTGGAGCACCGTCGGGGTAGAGCAACCAACCGTTCGTGTCTTGCTCGTAGCCACAAAAAATGTTGGTTTGTCGGAGTGTGTCTTTTTGCGAGAGTTTGTCTTTGGTCGCTGAGGCAAAGTACTCCAATTCCAACCCTAAAAATTTTGTGGCAGGGAGGTCTTTGCGCGAGGTGAGAGCGATGCCACTATCCATAAATATATCCTTATAAAACCCATGTCCGCGCGATAAAACTTCGGCACGAGCCTTATCACGCTTGCTGGCCATAGCATCCGATACAGCGAGTGTTCCGATAGCCAAAATTGTCCAAAAGAGAGTTTTTTTTATCATTTTTTGATACCTGTGTGGTTGCTTATTGTAATAGTTTTACAAAGATATGAAAAAATCGTGGAAAAATCGCTGATGTGTTATTTATTTCACAATTCCCGAAAAGTTTTCCGAAAAAAGGTTGGTTATTTTCTTTGAAAATAGTAACTTTGCAAAGTTTGTGTGTAAACATACATTTAGAGAAGCGAAAACAAAGAAAAATCACAATATTTTATAAACCAAATTAAACTTACTTAAACTATGAAAGTATCTCACATTGAGCATCTCGGCATTGCCGTTAAGAGCTTGGACGAGGCAATCCCTTATTGGGAGGGCGCACTTGGATTGAAGTGTTACAAAATCGAGGAGGTTGCAGACCAGAAGGTTCGCACGGCATTCTTTATGCTTGGTCAGACCAAGATCGAGCTGTTGGATGCAACGTCGGAGGACTCGACCATTGCAAAGTTTATCGAGAACAAGGGTATCGGTATTCACCACATGGCTCTCGCCGTTGAGGGTATTGAGGAGCAGTTGGCAGACGCTGAGGCACAGGGTATCCGTCTTATCGACAAGACTCCGCGTAAGGGTGCTGACGATATGACCATCGCGTTCCTTCATCCAAAGAGCACGCAGGGTATTCTGACCGAGCTTTGCGAGAAAAAATAAAAACCGAAAAATGTACAAAAAATCATAAAACAAATTATGAGCGAAATTCAAAACAAAATCAACAAGCTCATCGAGAACCGCGAGACGGCTCGTATGGGTGGTGGAGAGAAGGCAATCGCCAAGCAGCACGAGAAAGGTAAGTTTACCGCTCGTGAGCGTATCCAGATGTTGCTCGATGAGGGCAGCTTCGAGGAGTTCGATATGTTCGTGACTCACCGTTGCTATGACTTCGGTATGGAGAAGAAGCACACCTTTGGTGATGGTGTGGTAACCGGTTACGGTACGATCGACGGCCGTTTGGTTTATGTGTTTGCGCAGGATTTTACCGTAACGACTGGTTCGTTGTCGTTGGCTTTGGCAGACAAGATTTGTAAGGTTATGGAT
>JAFNYX010000091.1 GCA_017654125.1 Alistipes sp.
GCACGCGTATGGAGCGACCCTGCCGTGTTAGAGTTGCTACGCAACGAGTATGTAATCTGCGCGCTCTACACCGACGACAAGATGCAGCTTCCAGAGAGCGAATGGGTTACGACCGAGAGTGGAAAAACACTCAAATCGCTCGGCAAAATCAATGCACACTACGCACTGACCCGATTCGGCGTAAACGCGCAGCCGTACTACGTTTTGCAGGGAGTCGATGGCAAGGTATTGGTTGAGCCGCGTGGCTACGACCTCGATGTAGCGGCGTTTGCCGACTTTCTTCGCAAAGGCGTAGAGGAGTACAAGAAGTAGGCAACTTATTATAATGAATATATAACCGAGGGCTTGGCGCATATACGTCAAACCCTCGGTTGTTTTACACCCTTTACAGGCAAAAATAGTCGGAGGGAGCGTCAACCGACACCCCCTCCTCGCATTGCACCCCTCAAAAGAGCGATGACCCAATCGTAGCCGTCCCGAACAAGACGTGACACGTCATAAATCGTGTGCGTCCATTCACTGAGCCGCGCGGTTACATCCCGCAAAGAGACGAGATAGACGGTAACGGCAAGCAGAGCCATAAAAGCCCCGACTAAAAGACACGGGATAGTCAGCGAGCCAAAAAAACCGGCAAGCCAGACAACGAGTGCCGCAGCCAACAAAAACGTGGACAGAAACATCGACACCAACATTATCACAATAGCCCAAACTACCGATCGGCGTTCACTCATCACTCAAACAGGTATTATTGAGGTTGTACAACATCGTGTGCGTGAGCCGCTTCGCCACACTTGCAGCGAACGCGTTCAAACTCTTTGTTCACAAAATCGCGAATCGAATCGCGCATCTCCTGCCCCGTCTTCGGGGTGACCAGCATCGCAATGGCAGCACCAACCAACGCACCGCCGAAGAGCGTAATGAGACATAATCCAGAATTTTTCATAGCATTATATAGTTTTAAGTGTTCACCGACGAAAGGTTACAAAACACGAGCCAAACAAGCCTCCATTTGAGTCACAACTTCGAATATTTTTCATATCTTTGCGCTATGGAAATCGACACAACACAAACAGTCGCCTTCACCGGTCATCGCCACTACAAAGAGGAGTGCACCACCGCTCTGCAAGAGACCATCCGCACGCTCTACGCACAGGGATTTCGCACGTTCCTAAGCGGTATGGCTATCGGTTTTGATTTGGCAGCCGCCGAGGCCGTCATCTCTCTCCGCGAAGAGTTGACGGAGTTGCGATTGGGTTGCATCGTCCCATTCAAGGGCATGGAGCACCGATTCTCCGCAGAGTCGCGGGAGCGTTTCGAGCGCATTATCCGCAGTGCCGACCACGTGGAGATACTCGCCGAGCACTATTCACACGACATATATTTTCGCCGAAACGATGCACTCATCAAACATTCGACACTCGTCGTTGCATACTTTACAGGCGAGGGCGGAGGTACAGCATACACCGTACGCAAAGCGCTAAAAAAGCATCGCCGGCTAATAAATTTATATGCAAACCCACAACAAATCATCAATTTCGTCGAAAGCATATAACAATCTATCGAAAAAAGTATTAACTTTGGGCGGATTTTTGGATTGTTTCAACCCAGAATAAGATATTTTAACACAAAACATACAAAAAACTCAACAACTATGAAAGAAGCTATTGCAATTCTTACCGGTGGCGGTCCTGCTCCGGGCATGAACACAGTTGTCGGCAGCGTTGCCAAGACATTCATCGAAAAAGGTTATCGCGTAATCGGTTTGCACCACGGCTATTCGGGTCTGTTCAATCCGAATCCGCGTCACGAGGACCTCGACTTCTTCAAGGCGGACTATATCTTCAATCAGGGTGGTTCGTATCTGACAATGAGCCGTTTCAAGCCAACTGATAAGGATTTTGAGGAGAACTTCAACCTCTCGTTCTTCACCGAGAACAACGTAAAGTTGCTCGTTACCGTTGGCGGTGACGATACGGCATCGACCGCGAACCGTATTGCAAAGTTCCTCGAAGCAAAGCAGTACCCTATCGCAAACATCCACGTTCCGAAGACCATCGACAACGACCTTCCATTGCCTAACGGAACTCCTACGTTCGGTTATCAGTCGGCAAAAGAGGGTGGTACGGTTATCGGTCGCGCAGTGTACAACGACGCTCGTACCTCGGCAAATTGGTTTGTCGTAGCAGCAATGGGTCGCTCGGCAGGTCACCTCGCATTCGGTATCGGTTCGGCTTGCCACTATCCGATGATTGTTATTCCGGAGATGTTCAACAAGACAGAAATCACCGTAGAGAAGATTGTAAACCTCGTAGTTTCGGCAATCATCAAGCGTAAGTTGATGGGCGTAGAGTACGGTGTTGCAATGATTTCGGAGGGTGTATTCCACTCGCTTTCGGACGAAGAGATTGCAAAGTCGGGAATCCACTTCTCGTATGACGACCACGGTCATCCGGAGCTCGGTAAGGTATCGAAGGCTCACATCTTCAAC
>JAFNYX010000092.1 GCA_017654125.1 Alistipes sp.
AATACGATTATGAAAAAGCATAATTTCAGTGCAGGCCCATCCGTCTTACCACAAGTGGCCTACGAAAACGCAGCAAAAGCAATTATGGACTTCAACGGTACAGGATTGTCCATTCTCTCTATCTCGCACCGTACGAAGGATTTCGAGGATGTGCTCAACTCGGCACAGGCGCTTATGCGCGAATTGCTCTCGATTCCGGACAATTATAGCATATACTTTGTCGGCGGTGGCGCAAGCACCCAATTCTTCCACATTCCTGCTAATTTTCTCGGCACAAAGGCCGGCTATGTAAATACGGGCGTATGGACAAAGAAGGCAATTAAAGAGGCAAAACTATACGGTGAGGTGCAGATTGTTGCATCGTCCGAAGATAAGAATTTCTCGTACATCCCGAAAGGGTTCGAAATACCGACCGATTTGGATTACCTATATATATGTACTAATAACACCATCTACGGCACGGAGTTCAAAGAGGATATCGATTCGCCGGTACCTCTCGTAGCGGATATGTCGTCCGACATTTTGAGCCGTCCGGTGGATGTATCGAAATATGCGCTCATCTATGGCGGTGCACAGAAGAATCTCGCGCCGGCCGGCGTTTCGTTCGTCATCATCCGCAACGATATGCTCGACAAGGTGGTGCGTCCGTTGCCGACAATGATAAACGTCAATACGCACGTCGAGAACAACTCGATGTTCAACACACCTCCGGTATTCCCGATTTTTGTGATGAACGAGACCTTGAAATGGATTAAATCCATTGGTGGCGTGGAGCAGATGTACAAAATCAATCTCGAAAAAGCACAACTGCTTTACGACGAAATCGAGCGTAACTCGCTCTTCCGCCCGACAGTAGCGCCGGAGGATCGTTCGCTGATGAACATCTGTTTCGTGATGACCGAAGGCAATGAAGATCTTGCACCAGAATTCTTGGAGTTCGCCAAGGAGCGCGGCATGGTTGGTATCAAGGGCCACCGCTTGGTTGGCGGTTTCCGCGCATCGTGCTACAACGCATTGCCAAAAGAGTCGGTCGAGGCGTTGGTGGCCTGCATGCAGGAGTTTGAGCAACTGAAAACCAAATAGGGTAGCAAACAATGGCTACAATCGTTCCATATACCTTCGAAAAAAAGGAGGAAAAGGTTATTGAATATACATCATTTATCAAGAAGATGAAAGTACTGATTGCAACCGAAAAGCCATTTGCCAAGAAGGCGGTAGATGGCATTAAAGAGATTCTTGAAGCGGCACACATGGAGGTCGTTCTGCTCGAAAAATACACCGACAAGCAACAGTTGCTCGACGCCATAGCGGATGTCGATGCGATGATTGTTCGTAGCGATAAAGTTACGGCCGAAGTGATGGATGCTGCCCACAATTTGAAGATTGTTGTACGTGCAGGTGCCGGTTTTGACAATGTCGATTGTAGCGAGGCTAAAAATCGCGGTATCGTGGTTATGAATACTCCTGGCCAAAACTCGAACGCCGTAGCAGAGCTCGCATTAGCGATGATGATTTTTATGGCTCGCAACGAGTTTACACCGGGTACAGGTTCGGAAATCAAGAGTAAAACGCTGGCAATTCACGCCTACGGCAATGTTGGCCGATTGGTCGGCTGCAAGGGCAAAGCATTGGGTATGAACGTCATCGCCTACGACCCGTATGTGTGTGATTGTTCGGTGTTTGAGTGCGACGGCGTAGAGAAGGTCGATTCTATTGAGGAGCTCTATTCGCGCGCCGATTTTCTCTCGTTGCATATCCCGGCAACGGAGCAAACAAAGGGCTCGATTGGCTACGATTTGCTTACCAAGATGCCGAAAGGCGCAACGCTTGTAAACACCGCCCGCAAGGAGGTCATCGACGAACAGGGGCTGAAACGTGCACTCACCGAGCGCGAGGATTTGAAGTACGTCAGCGACGTCGCACCAGATTGTGCGGCAGAGATGTGCGAATGTTTTGGCAAACGTTTCTTCGCCACCCCAAAAAAGATGGGCGCCGAGACTGCCGAGGCTAATATCAACGCCGGATTGGCTGCCGCTCGCCAGATTGTCGATTATTTCACAACGGGCAACACCCGTTTCCAGGTAAACAAATAAACAACACAACGATATGGTACGAATCAAACCATTCAAGGGTATTCGCCCACCGAAAGAGTATGCCGCCGAGGTGGCATCGCGCCCTTACGACGTGCTTAACTCGGCAGAGGCAAAACACGAGGCAACCGAGCGTTCGCTGTTGCACATCATCAAACCAGAAATCGACTTCGAACCAATTGCCGACGAACACTCGCAGGAGGTGTATGCAAAGGCGGTTGAAAATTTCCGCGCTTGGCGCGAACGTGGTTGGTTGCGGCAAGACGAGACGGAGTGCTACTACGTCTATGCTCAAACGATGAACGGCCGCACGCAATACGGACTTGTAATGTGTTGCCACTTTGAGGATTATCTCTCGGGCGCCATCAAGAAACACGAACTCACACGCCCAGATAAGGAAGAGGACCGAATGATTCACGTTCGCAACCAAAAGGCGAATATTGAGCCTGTTTTTTTCGCCTATCCCGACAATGCAGAGATAGACGCCATCGTCACCCAAGCCACCTCAAAACCGGCGGAATACGACTTTACGGCGGCCGACACGTTCGGTCACAAGTTGTGGATTATTGACGATGCCAACACATGCCGTCGCATTACCGAAATTTTCGCCACAATCCCTGCGCTATACGTTGCCGATGGTCACCATCGTACCGCAGCAGCCGCACGTGTAGGCGCCGAATGCAAGGCAAACAATCCGCACCATACGGGCGAAGAGGAGTATTGCTACTTCCTTGCTGTCACATTCCCCGAATCACATTTGCGCATTATCGACTACAATCGCGTTGTTCGCGACTTGAATGGGCTTTCGGAGGAGGAGTTTCTTGCGGCTTTGGCCGAGAATTTCACGATCGAAAATGTCGGCTCGGAGATATACACGCCAACGGCTCTGCACAACTTCTCGATGTACCTGGGCGGCGAGTGGTATTCGCTCACAGCCAAGGAGGGAACGTACGATGACAACGACCCGATAGGGGTGTTGGACGTAACCGTTCTATCGAATCTTGTTTTGGACAAAATACTCGGAATCAGCGACCTACGCACATCGAAGCGTATCGACTTCGTCGGTGGTATTCGCGGTCTTGGCGAGTTGTCGCGACGCGTTGATTCGGGCGAAATGAAGGTTGCCTTCGCACTCTATCCGGTTTCGATGCGTCAGCTTATCGACATCGCCGATACGGGCAACATTATGCCGCCTAAAACGACGTGGTTCGAGCCAAAACTACGTTCCGGTGTGGTTATCCACTCGTTCGAGTAGCAAGTGATAAACCGACCACAAACAAGAGGGCGTACGGCAAAAAGTCGTACGCCCTTTTTTTGCGTAGTATAATTTTCCTGCGGAAAATCTTTTAGATTTGCACCGCTTTTAGTACCTTTGCTGAATAAACGTAACGCATTATGCAAAAATCAATGACAGGATTCGGCAAAGCCGAAGTAAAAGTTGGTACAAAGAAGTTTGTCGCAGAGGTTCGCTCGCTCAATTCCAAGCAGTTGGATTTGTCGGTAAAGGTTCCATCGGCATATCGCGCCATCGAGTTCGACATTCGCAACCTCGCAGCAAAGACACTCGTGAGAGGTAAGATAGATATCACGGTGTCGTTCGAAGCAACCGAGACACAAACAGCAGCCAAAATCGATAACGATATGTTCCGCACATATCTGCGCCAAGTAAACGATGCGCTGACCTATTCGGGTATTGACGCCGACTACGATGCCATTGTGCCCGCTGTATTGAAGATGCCTAACGTAATGTCGGCAGAGAGTTCGACGGCAACCGATGACGAGTTGACGGCCATTATGCAGGCCGTTGGCGAAGCAATTGAGGCATTGGACAAATTCCGCACACAGGAGGGCGCCACTCTTATCACCGACCTGCTCGCAAGAGTGGATAACATCGAGTGCTTTCGCAACGAGATTACGCCATTCGAGCAACCACGTGCCGAGGCAATCCGCACGCGTATCCGTGAGCAAATTGAGAAATTGGAACTCACGCCAGACAACAATCGTTTGGAACAGGAGATGATTTTCTACATCGAGAAGCTCGACATTACGGAGGAGAAGGTACGTCTCGAAAACCATTGCAAATATTTCCGCGAAGTTGCCGCAACGGAACAACACGCAGGTCGCAAGCTCGGTTTTATTGCGCAGGAGATGGGCCGCGAAATCAACACCACCGGCTCGAAGGCCAACAACCACGATATACAGATTTTGGTCGTGCGCATGAAAGACGAATTGGAGAAAATCAAAGAGCAGGTACTCAACCTGTTATAACAACTCACAGAGAGAAATGGAGAAAGTCATTATATTTTCGGCACCGAGTGGCTCGGGCAAGACCACAATCGTACACGAATTACTCACGCGTTACCCAAATTTCGAGTTTTCAATTTCGGCCACAAGTCGTGCACCACGCGGACAAGAGCGTGATGGCGTGGATTACTATTTCCTTTCCGAGGAGGAGTTTTTGAAGCGTATCGAGTTGGATGCATTCGTTGAGTGGGAGGCGGTATATGCCGGAACGCACTATGGCACACTACGCAGCGAGGTCGAACGCATTTGGAACAAGGGCAACATTATCATCTTCGATGTCGATGTCATGGGCGGCATTAACCTCAAAAAGATTTTCGGCGAGAAGGCCTGCTCGATATTCATCATGCCACCATCGGTCGAGGAGTTGGAACGTCGTCTGGTCGGACGAGGCACGGATGCACCGGAAGTTATCGCTAAACGCGTCGCAAAGGCAAGTTTCGAGATTGAGAAGTCGCACGAATTCGACCACGTTGTCGTAAATGACGTATTGGCCGATGCCATCGTCGCTACCGAACATATTATCGACCGTTTTATCGAGAACGAGTAATGAAGAGCAGGGTAATACTCTATTTTGGCTCGTTTAATCCCGTACATCGCGGACATATCGCCCTTGCAGAATGGGTGGTGGAGCAAAAATTGTGCGACCAAATCATCCTAATTGTGTCGCCACAAAATCCACACAAAGAGCCAGGTGACCTCGCGCCAGAATTCAGTCGTTACGAGATGTGCGAAGCAGCGTGCGCCGAATCGAAATATCCCGAGCAAATCAAATGCTCGGCCATAGAACTAACGCTCGAACGCCCTTCATATACAATAAATACGCTGCGCTACTTAAAGCAAAACTTTGGCTCTGCGATGGAGTTTTCGATACTGATGGGCGCCGATAACATTGGCGCGTTCGACAAGTGGCGCAACTACGAGGAAATTTTGGCTGAATACCCAATTCTTGTATATCCACGACGCGGCTATACGGTCGAAAAATTTGCCGAACAGGTGACCTATCTCGCCGATGCACCGATGTTCGATTTTGCGGCAACCGACATTCGCAGTGCCGTGAGTCGTCGCGAGCCAATCGACGACATGGTATCGCCCGCAGTCGCGCGATACATCCGCACGAACAACCTATGGAGTCCAGCACGCAGCATTGCCGAATTGAGCCGATTAATCGAGGACGCGCAAACCGACTCTGCGGCATTGCGCATCGAGCGTGCGGCACACTATTTTCGCACAAAAGAGTTAGACCACGCAATCGAGGATTTTCGCGAGGCGTTACGTCTCGACCCCAAGTGCGGAGAGGCACGCAATGCGCTCGACATGATTGAAGAGATGCTGAAACAGAACTAAATAGAAAGAACAACATATGAACAGACTGAAAATCGCATTGTTGGCAGGTGGCAACTCCTCCGAACGAGAGATTGCGCTCAATAGCGCTGCACAGATTGCATCGGCACTCGACGCGCAGAAATACGATGTAAAGGTCATCGATCTTCACTACCGAAATTGGATTCATACGACACCCGACGGCAAGCAGTACGAGGTGGATAAGAACGATTTTTCGCTGACAATCGATGGGGAGCGCACCGAGTTCGAGTATGCCCTTATCATCATTCACGGCACGCCGGGAGAGGATGGTAAATTGCAGGGCTATCTTGACATGATGGGCATCCCATACTCATCGTGCTCACAGGTTTCCTCCACGATTACTTTCGACAAAATATCAACCAAACGCGCCGTTGCGGGCAAGGGCATAAACCTCGCTCGCGAAATTTTGGTCGGCCGAGGTGACACGATTGATGCAGAGCAGATTGTCACAGAGCTCGGTCTGCCGTTATTCATCAAGCCCAACGCCAGCGGAAGCAGTTTTGGCGTAACTCGCGTAACCACCACCGAGCAGATTGACGCAGCGATACATGCCGCACTTGCCGAAAGTGATGAGGCACTTATCGAAGAGTGCATCACAGGTCGCGAGTTTGGCTGTGGCGTACTCATTACCGAC
Source organism: Alistipes sp. (assembly GCA_017654125.1). Taxonomy (GTDB): domain Bacteria; phylum Bacteroidota; class Bacteroidia; order Bacteroidales; family Rikenellaceae; genus Alistipes. Next base: position 6,391 of record JAFNYX010000092.1, read on the forward strand.
ACAAAAACGCTTGTGTTACCAATTACTGAGATTGTATCGAAGAACGCATTTTTCGACTACGAAGCCAAATATACGGCCGGCATGAGCGATGAGATAACCCCAGCGCCAATCAGCGAAGAGTGGAGCTCGATGATTGCTCACGATGCAGTGGAAGCGTATAAGGCGTGCCGTTGCAGTGGCATTGTACGCATCGACTTCATCGTTACCGAGGAGGGAAAACCATATCTTATCGAGGTAAACTCCATCCCCGGAATGTCGAGTGGTAGTATCGTACCGAAACAGGCGCGTACCGCAGGCATTTCGCTCGGCGAGTTATACGACATGGTTATCGAGGATACGCTCCGTAAGCATAAAACGAAGTAATCGTTGAAGAAGTTGTACAAAAAAATGTTTGTAGAGATGATTGAAATAGACGGCAAAATCGTAAGCACCGATATTCTCACCACGCCGTTTGCGTGCGACATCAGCGCCTGCAAGGGACAGTGCTGCATAGATGGCGATTCGGGCGCACCGCTCAACATCGACGAAGTTGACACGTTGGAGGAGGAGTATGACAACTACCGTCCATACATGACACCGGAGGGCATTGCTGCTATCGAGGAGCAAGGTTTTATGGTCGTGGACATCGAGGGCGACTACACAACCCCTCTCGTCAATAATGCCGAGTGTGCATACGCATTTCGCAATGAGGAGGGGGTAACGCTCTGCGCCATAGAGGCTGCATACCTAGAAGGCAAGTGCGCCTTCCGCAAACCTATTTCGTGCCATCTGTACCCGATTCGACTCATCGAGTTTTCGAACGGCACGATTGGTCTAAACTACCACCGTTGGGGCATCTGCGCCTCAGCTTGCGAGTGTGGCAAGCGCATTGGTCTGCCGATGTATAAAGCTCTGCGTGAGCCAATCACACGTCGTTTTGGCGAAGATTTCTATACGGCTCTCGACCAAGCAGCAGACCTTCTGAAAGAGCATAATAAGCAGAACGAATAAGACATACAATACAACATAAATGAAGAGATACATTTTATCACTCGTGGCACTCGCTGCCGCATTTACAGCCCACGCAGATGAGATTGCCGCCGATTCGGCTCGTCTGCAACCGCGCACTATTGAACCCGTCGAAAAATTGAAGTCGCCAATCGTTGTCGATACCATCGCAACCGACAACAAAGCTCTCTCCGTCATTCTGTTCAACGACAACACGTGGCGATATATCCAGACTGACAAAATCGAGCAGGACTCGACCGCATTTTCGGCATATTGGGATACGGAGAACGTTTCCGCTTATCGTTCGCTTGATCTGGCATCGCTTCCAACATCAGTAGCCATCAATCTGGTGGATTCGATTGGCAGTTATCGCTACCCGCATCTGGGACGCATCACATCTCGATACGGCATACGCCATCGTCGCAACCATAACGGCATTGATATTGCGCTCTCGGTAGGCGACACCATCTGCTCAGCATTCGACGGTAAGGTACGATTCTCGAAAAGCACCGATACAGGCTACGGCACACTCATCATCGTCCGCCACGACAACGGTATCGAGACCTATCACGGGCACCTCTCGCAACGACTCGTCGAAGAGGGTGACAGGGTAGTGGCTGGTCAGCCAATCGGTTTGGGCGGCAATTCGGGACGAAGCACCGGTCCACACCTCCACTTCGAATGTCGTTATTGCGGTCAATCCTTCGACCCCGAGCGATTGTTTGACTTCAAGACCGGCAAGTTGCGTCGCGACAAGTTCCTACTCAAAAAATCTTATTTCAGCATATACTCCAAGTACTCACAGGACTTCAACGCCGAAGAGGAACGAAATGCAGCCGAGAAGAAAGAGACCGCAGCATCGGCAGAACGCCGCTACTATAAGGTTCGTAGTGGCGACAACCTGAGTGTCATCGCAAAGCGCAACCACACAAGTGTTTCGGCTCTGTGTCGCCTAAACGGCATAAAACCAACAACCATTTTGCAAATCGGCAAAGTATTGCGAGTCAAGTAAACAACATCTCGCACTGGACATATATAATATACGAGGCAGGGTAGTATCACAGACCCTGCCTCGTTTTACATTTACGCTCGTAAAGACCTACTCCAACGACAGCAAAAACGCCATTACATCTACATCATCAGCATAATCATCCAACGCAGGATATTGCGCCATTCCAAGTGGCACTTGTCGTGAATGTATATCCATTTGCGAAACTACGCATTGTAGTCGTTCTTCATTCACAGCAAGCCACTTCACAACCTCATCCTTCGAGTCATAACGACATACATTCACACGGCTCAAACGCTTCGGAAACTCCGCCCCTCCTTCGACCAATACACATTCGCCCGTATCATAAAACTCGCCGCCAGTCATCGTCAGCAAAGCGCGCGTTTGCAGATAGTTGTTATGATAACCGCGACACATCGCACGCGACGGCAACTCAAATTCCGCGCCTCGTGGTGCAAATATGAGAGATACACTACGACAACCCAACCCCGAATAAGAAAAGAGATCATCGGCAAGTGCATCCAACTCCTCGCACGTCTCCTCTCCCGACAGCACTGCGACCGAATGACGCGAGCCTCGCAACAAATGGGGCACCGCCCCATATACAGACCGAAAATGAATATTACTGCTATCGCTGCCAGTCGCAATTACCGCATCCGGAATCTCTTGCCCATCATACTCCTCGATGCGCAAATTCGGCTCTATTTCACATAACAGAGCCACAACGTACTCCATCAGTGCGCGATCCTTCGACGAGTACTTAACAAGCGGCACACAACCGCACGCCAACACACACATCAAATCGAAAAATCCGACAGCCGGAATATTTCCCGCCATGATTATAGCCACACGTTTTGCTTCACGCAATGGCACATCGTACTGCGCAAGCCAACACGTAATCTTCTCACGACAAAGCATTTGACGGCAAATGGCATCTATGGCCTGACAGATATCGCGCTCGCCAAACCATTCGTTATCCGCCATTGCACGACGCATGACCGCCATCGAACGCTCATCGCGTCCAAACGAGGAGAGCTGCTTACCAAGCATCGAAAATATCTCTACGGTTGTCTTCATATTACTCTATTTTGCGTGCAAAATGGTCGGTAACCACCGCACACGCTGCATCGCCCGTAATATTAAGTACTGTACGAATCATATCAAAAATACGATCAAGCGCATAAAGTAGGGGTAACCCTTCAATCGGAATGCCAGCCGCAACAAGCACCGCCACAACCATCAACGTCGGCCCCGGAACACCCGCTTGGCCAATGCTTCCGAGCGACGCAGTAACCACAATAGCCACATATTGCGCCATGCTCAACTCAATGCCGTAGAATTGTGAAAAGAACACAGCTACAAGTGTATAGTATATAGCGTTTCCCGTCATATTAATCGTTGCGCCAAGCGGAACAACAAAACCCGCAACCTGCTTTGAAACTCCCATTTTATCGCACGCATCCATCGTAACGGGCAGGGTAGCCATTGACGAAGCAGTTGAGAACGCCACAATCTGCGGTCGGAACATTGTCGAGAAAAACTCTTTCACGCCAACCGACGACAGGAACATCACCGTAAGCGGATAGACTGCAACACCCATCACCGCAACAACCAACAAATCCACCCACAGCAGATTTGCGACTTTCAACAAAATATCGAAGCCGAACGTACCCATCGCATCTGCCATAAGGCCAAATACTCCTATTGGTGCAACAAGCATAACCTTTCCAATACACCAAATCATCGCTTCGAGCAGATAGTTCAACCCGGCAATGACCTTCGCTCGTTTATCCGCCTCAATGGACGCAATACCGAAACCAAGGAAGAGACCAAAAACGATAATTTGCAGAATATTACCATCGGCAAAAGCCCGAATCGGATTGGCAGGAATCATACCTATTACAGTATCCCAGAACGACAGTTCTGCCGGCACGCCCTGTTCGGCCGATGCACTTGCCATAATCGATGCCACACCCTCGGCACTCAATCCGGCTCCTGGCTTAAAAAGCAGACCGGCAACAATGGCTATTATAATCGACAGTACCGTTGTCAATAATATATATGCAATACTCGTCACACCAATTCTGCCCGCTGAGCGAGAACTACCAAGCGATGCTGCTCCCGAAATGATGGAGATACTGACTAATGGCACGACCAACATCTTTATAAGTTGTATAAACAGCGTACCAAGTGGAGCAAACATCTTTGCATTATCGCCCATAGCCGCCCCCGCAACAACTCCGGCGACCATAGCCAGGAGAATCCATGTTCCGAGATTTTTAAGTATCTTCTTCATCCGATTTATCTTTTAGTAAAACAAAGGTAATAAAAAACAACAAAAAAACCAACCGACTATCGGTTGGTTTTTGCGCACTTTACAATCTTTCTTTTGGCTATTTTTCCTCCTCTGCATAATAAGAGTCATCCAATCCCAACACCATATCATTACGCGCACCGAACAAAACAACTACGCCAATGGCCGCAATAACAGCATTGAACAAAAATGGGAACGGTGCACTATGGGCATGAAACAATCTTCGTACACCATCCAACATAAATGGACATAGGATAATCGCCAGATAGTTCGCCGTCATCACTACCGACAAAGCCTGCGTTGCCAGATGTGGCGGAGCTACGATGGCCGCCTTGTCGTAAATGAGTGGCTGCATAACACCATAACCAAGACCCACCAATATCACTCCGACAACGAGCAATGCAGGATGTCGTGCAACGCCTACACAGCCCAAGCCTATCGCAACAAGAGCCATCGCCACCACATTCGTATATGAACGCAGCGCACGCATCACATGCCTTAAAAAGAATCCAGGCAGCATAATAGCAAGGAAAAATACAGATATCGCTACGCCCGAAAACGTGTCGCGAATCTTATATTGTTCTACCAAGAACGAGAGGTCAAACGTTACCACCAACACCGCATACGTAATCAGGAAGTAAAACACCGTCAGCACCGCCAATCGGCGATAGTTGATTGTACTCTGACGGAACTGGTCACTCTCTTTGGGCTCGGGTGCCGGCGGATTATTTCGCAACTGCCACGCAAGCAAGAGCGACACCCCCGGCAGCAGATAGACCAGAAACGAAAGATGCCAATTTACATCCGCAACATATCCCGTCAGCGCGGTTGCCGCCACGAGCGTTAGGTTGTTGATTGCCGAACTGTATCCGAGTTGTCGAACACGAGCATTGCCCGTAAAATAGTTCACCACCAGACCAGTCGAAAGTGGCACGACCATTCCCGCACCAATGCCGAGCACACAGCTAATGACTATCAGCCACGTCATACTCCGCGCCAAAAGACATGCCACGCCACTCAAAAAGAATATCGCCAACCCCGCATATAGCAACGGCAGCGTATTTCGTCCGGCAGACAATCGACCCGCAAGCAAAACAAACGGCACAATCAGCAGCGACGGCAACGACGTAAGCATCTGTATCTCCAAATCGGATGCCTTCGGGAAAATCGTATTCAGTTCGCCTAAAATCGGCGAAATTGCCAATCCGGGCAGCGACGTAACGGCCGACACCGACCAAATAGCAACAAGCGACCACAGCGCAATTGTTCCTTTACCAGTATTTATTCTCATAGTTGCAATTTTTACACCGTGTGTATCTGCAACCATAGTGCCAAAAAAGCCGACCCCCACACTATGGGAATCGGCTTCATACATCATCATCTTTCGGCAACGCCTTCGTCTATGGCATCTTCATCGCCTCACGCAATGCTTTGGCAAGCTGATCGGGACACGAAGTTCCACGACCGGCACAATTAATGCCTTCCAAACGAGCGATTGCCTCCTCGATTTTCATACCTGCTACCAATTTTGCCACACCCTGCGTATTGCCACTACAACCACCGACAAACTGAACGCGCACAATCGTATCGCCCTCCGTCTCAGTCAGTATTGCTTGCGAGCAGGTACCCGACGTGTAGTAGATATTACTCTTCGCTGCCACTATTTCTTCTCCTCCAGCTTTACCTGCGCCGATGGATCGGCAACAACCATATTCTTGTCGATACGGAGCGTCACGTTGCTATCAACCTCGATGAGCAGGGTAGTCTCCTTAATCTCCTTAACGGTAGCGTAGATACCGCCGGCGGTGATAATCTTATCGCCCTTCTTCAAACCATCGCGGAACTTCTGCATCTCCTTACGACGCTTCGACTCCGGACGCCACATAAAGAGCCACATGATAAGAATCATCGCTCCAATCATTACCCAAAATGTCCAGCCCGTTCCCTGTGGCTGGGCAGCTGCCTGCTGTAAAAGTGTAAACATTTCTGTTCGTTTTTATTCGGTTTAACAATAAATTTCGGTAAAATTAGCAAATTTTCGTTTTGTTGCAAAACTTCTGCACCTCACACAACATTATAAGGGCTGCCTACAACAAACCTTTGCCCGATTTGACGATTACGCCATCGGCAACCATCGCCGAGGTAATTTTGTCCAACACGCCGTTGATAAACGTGCCACTCATCTCGGTCGAGTAGTACTTCGCAATGTCGATATACTCGTTGAGCGTCACCTTTACCGGAATCGAGTCGAACTCACGCGCCTCGGTAATTGCTACGGCGAGTATAATGTTATCCATCATCGCAACACGCTCCACGTCCCAATTCTGCGTATATTGGTCGATAAGCGACTTGTTTTCTGCAAATTCGATAATCGACTCTCGCAACAACTTCTTCGCAAACGCCAAATCGTCCTCGCTCTTGAACTTCGGCATAAGTTTAATCTGCTCCTGTCGCTCGCGCATCGACGCAACCGTACGCGCAACCATCGTGAGAATGTATCCCAAGTCGTCCGACCAAAGAATCGACTGCTCTTCGAGCACACTCTCCAACTGCTCATTCTCCTCCAAAATATTGAGGTATATGCTCTCCAACAGACGCACATCCTCCTTGAACGACGACTCCTGCGAGGACATATACTCCGTAAAGAACTCCTGCTGCGAGAGGTCGTTGTAGATGTTACGAATAAGGTCGGGATAGTTACTCCACGAGAGGGAGTTTTTTGCGTTGAAGTTGGCAATCGCCTCACACTCGGCAATGCGGGCTATGGCGCGATTGCAGACAAACTTACGATTCGGATGCAGGTCCTCGTAGGTCGGCAACATCTTGTTGCGACCAATCTCCTGACGCTCCTCGGCATAGCGCACCAACTCGGGCGCGAGCGCAAGCATTTGGAAATAGAGTTCGTAGGCTTTGTCTATCGTGGCAACAAGGGCTTTTTCCGACGCTGCGATATTGTCGCTCTCGCACTGCAAGTGCGCGTACACACCTTTAACCACTTTTGTTCGAAGCAATCTTCTGCTCAACATATATTCAGAACGGTATTAAGAAATTTCAAACGGTTTCTTTTATTTGCGTGCAAAGATAGTAAAAATCTGTGGCAACGACCAATTTTCGGCGCATTTTCTTCATTCTCCGCCCACAAATTCACAACTTTTCTGCCCTCTGCGCCCAAACTCTACCCGCGCTATGTGGAGGGCGTGAGGGGGAGTGTGACGGGAAACTCTACCCGCGCTATGTGGAGGGCGTGAGGGGGAGTGTGACGGGAAACTCTACCCGCGCTATGTGGGGGAGGGGATGTGGAGTGTGTCAGCAAACCCTACCCGCGCTATGCGGGGGAGGGGCGTGAAGGGGAAAGGTGTGGGAGGCTTATACAAATAAGAGAAGGGCGCGTGAGCAAACCCTACCCGCGCTATGTGGGTGTGGGGTGTGACGGAAAACTCTACC
>JAFNYX010000093.1 GCA_017654125.1 Alistipes sp.
GCAACCGTGCCGGTACGCAGAGCCGTATGCTCAACGTAGCGATAACCCGGAACCTCAATTTTTGCGGTAAGCGTCTGTGGCTCGCGCTGTTGGTTTGCGACAACGACAGCCATCTTGTCGCCAGCCACGAAGCCTCGTGCCTCAACCTGTGCGTTCGAACACTCGATGCCGAGAGAGTCGGTGTATCGGCCACAAAGCAGTGTCTCCTCATAACGCTCTTTGAGCGCATTTACATCAGCGAGATATGCCTGATATACAGGACATTTATCGATGAGGTCACGACAGCGATATATCTCGATATCGATACGCTGACCATCGAGCACCGTATTGTTTACGTGCCAATATACATCCTCGTCGTCACGCTGTCCGCGGTCGGTGAAAACCAACTCCGGGAAGGTATATTTGAAGAATCGCATCCAGCGTGTCGGCTCGTCATTTGCCGGATAGCCGTGCGTGTAATCGCAGTATTGCGCCAACGCATCGACCGTACCCTCGGCGCCGAGAGCAAAGTCTGGCGAAAAACTATTACAACGCTCACGCAACAATTTAAGACACTCCATACGTTTCTGAATACCAAAGACATCGGGCACTGCAAACTCGCGACTCGTATCCCAATTCGTACTCTCCTTCTCGATGTAGCCGAGTTGGTCGAAGAACACGCTGTGTGCACCGAGAGCATAGGCGCGGTCTTGGAGTGCGAAGAGCACCTTGTTCCATTCGGGATGCATCATTGTTGCGATGGCAAACGTACGTTGGTCGTACTCGCCGAGCCATGTTCCCTGACCCGTAAATTTGTAACGCTCCAAAATCTCGGAGCCGGTATTATCGTGACGACACACCTTCGGACCCATTCCGCTACGATAGTAACGACTCTCGCGGTCGATGAGTTTGCCATTGAAGTAGAGCAACAGATGGCTTCCGTCCTGTTGATACTTTGCGATGGCCTCCTTCAACGCAGCATCGCCACCCTGCGACTCGTCAGGCGAATAGTCTGGGTTGCCGTGGTCCATACCCTCGTCCCACCAGCCGAAGAGAAAAACAGCGTTGGAATTGACACTGCGATCTACATCCTTCAAACGGCCGTAGAGGTCGGGATATTTGTAGAAATACTCGCCGTATTGGTGTTTGAAAATCACGCGCTGCCAGCTACGCAACTTTTGCACCCACGCCGGTGCTGGTTGGTATGCCCACCACGTGTCCACCCAGCGGCGATATATATCGGCGGCGGCGTGCCACGAGCCGGTATATGGTGCTACGACGTTCGCATCGCAACTCCATGTTTCGCCACAGAAGCAGTGTGGATATTTGTAGAAACCGAGTTCCAACGCATCGAAAGCCCCACTCTCGCCCTTGTAGGTACGCATACCCTGCCAAGTATCCTGGAACGTGGTGTCGTGGCTGCCGAAATAGAGGCCTTGCTTCTCGCCGAGCAGTGCAAAACAGTTCATAAAACACTTGTAGCCATACTTAACGTCGTGCTGGCGGAATATCTGTTCAGGCTTTTTGTATGGAGCCGAGGAGATACGGCTGATTTTTTTGATAGGGTTGTCGTAGAGACGGCCACCGGACTCCGAAGTGAAGAGTCGGTGGTCGGCAGGCGAGGCGATGTTGCGTATGAGCGGATACTGCAACTCGCGTACGACACTGTGAGGCTCGTTGTTGGCCATATCGCATGCAAAACGCACCTTATCCTCCTCCAACGTGATGTGCAATCGCAATTGCATATTTATGTCATTATCACGCGCATAAAGTTGAGGGTAAGTGAGCGTGATGGTGTTGTCGTTTTGGAGAACCTGCACCTGCTGATTCTCGCCGAGAATCTGAATCTCCTTCTCCTGCGGGGTGTCGAAATAGAGACGCCACAGATAGTCGCCCTTGCCGGCATATTCGTGTCCCGTCTGCTCGTTACGCAGCGAGTAAAGCAGACCGTCTTCACCAACCGTAACACTCATATTGGAATTCGAGAGCGTGTAGCACTCGATATTGGCAGGCAAAGTTGTGGTTGTTAGGGTTGTACGATTGTTGTCGCCACACGATAACATCAGTAGTGCAGCGGCTAAAAGGGTTAGGATTTTACGCTTCATTATGTATGTGTAGTTTTAGTTTGTTCAAAGTTAGTAATAATTTTGGTGAAACGAGTGACAAAATATCAAAAAGCGCACAACAACTGCTGATGTCACACCTCGTTACGCCCACTCCGAGAGCAAAAAGGGCTGTCGCAACTCGATTTGTCGGACAGCCCTTTGAGAGAGGCCTCTGCTCCTTGCGCTGTTTAGCGTTGAAGTTTTATGTTGAATAGCGGGGTTATCTCGCGATATTTTGCATTTTGGAAGGTGCGTCGGCCCTGTTTCACGATTTCGCCCTTGACCGTGCCGACAATGTACGATTGCCACGAAGGCAGTGTCTTTTTATTGCGGAACTTCTCCAATGCTACTTTGTTTACTTTGATGTATATCGTCTTTTCACGCTCCTCCGGCAGTACGATGACCGGTTCGAGCGAGTAGTTGCCGTTCTTCTTGCCGAGCAATAGTTCAATCTCCTCATTAAAGCCCGGATCTTTGTCTATAAACACCTTTATTGGGATGACGTCATCCTGCGCCGTAAAGCATACATCCTGCTCCACGTCGAAGCCGAGCGACATACGGTAAGGCGACGGCTCGACCACATCGAGAGCCAACTCTGCCGCCGGAATATGGTGCGTGTAATAGAACGCCTGCATCATATTATCAACCGGCAGTACGTCGGTTTGTTCGCGCTCATCGCGATTCTGATACTCCATTTTCAACTCTATCGGCTGACGTTTTACCACTGCGCTCTTCGGTGCCGTAATGGAGACATCCCAACGCTTGCTTCCTCGAATTTGCAACGAACTTGTCGTAAAGCCCTTCGGTAGCCCCTCGATTATAAGGTTTGCCGGACGTTTGAATTTGCCCGATATATCGACGCGAAGGAGTGCCGTACCACCCGCCGGAATCGTGATGTTTGCCGGCGAAACAAAGGCATTGAACGACGGCAACTGCTCATGACGGCGCAACAAGTAGTGATACGATTCGCCATATCCGCGATGCAGGTCCTCGACTTCGAGCGTCATCACCCCACCGCGTCGCGGCATAAATTTGAGCACGGGGTCGGCGTGGAAGGTCATAAGGCCTTGAATAGGGTCTTCCGTATCGTCAACCTCTGCAACGACTTTGCCGAATTGGTCGCGGAGACGCATCACAGCGTCGATTCTCGAACCATTTCGGCGACCGATAAGTTCCACGATAACCTGTTTGCGTTGCTCGACATCTATTTTGTACGTCTTGATGCGTGCCTTCGACGTAAGCGAATCGACAATGACAGCGCTCTGCGTCAACATTGCACCCTCTTTCGGATATTGAATGAGTTTCGTGCCCTTTGGCAGTGCGTAGAACGATATGGCATTTGACGTACCCGTCGAATTGGTGAATGTCAGGGCGTTATAACCTTCTTTCTTTACCTTTACGGTCGCATGTTCTGTGCCGAGGTTTACGCCGTCGAGACGCTGTTTTACCTTCTTGCCTACCACACCGTAAGCGGGATAGCGTCCATGTACGAACGGAATCGTTCCGAGTTGGATGCGATAGTTAAAATCCGAACGTCCGCGATAGATGGCATCGTGTATCATTATGGTATATTCGCCATCCTTCGGTAGTGTGGTAATAATCACCGGGTCCACATTGTGCAGATAGTCGTCCGAATATCCGATCTCTTTGCCACGCGAATCGACAATCTTGATAACCGGCTGAAACCAGCCCGGAACGGCATCAGCGATATAAGGTACGAGTTGGCGTCCTTTGACCGCTGCGACAATACACTCGCCCTCCTTGCCCGAAAAGCGGAAATAATCTATGCCGCCCGGAGTCACTTGTCCGCACAAAACCGCAGGAAGCGCATCGACCATATTCGGTTTACGCAGTGACGATTTCAACTTCTGGTCCTCCACCACATTCGGATACGACGACACCTCGAACGGAAGCATATTCGACACACCTTGCTTGCCTTGCAGACGTAGTTCGTACATTCCGCAAGGTACGTCGGCTGCGATGCGTACGCGAACGATAATCTTGTCGGCAAGCTGCGGACTACTCTGATCGTTCAAGCGTTTGCGTTTCTTCTTTGTCTGCTCCGGCTCGACAAATGGCAACAATTCGCCCTCGATTCCCGGATGGTTGAACGAGACCTTTACCGCCTTATTGATGTTCAGACCGCCCGCCTCGATTTCGACAGTCGTACCCACCTGACCACCCGCCGGGTAGAGATAACCCGTCGTCAATTTCTGCGCCGAGAGTGTAACGCTCGCGAGCGTAGCTAAAATAGTCAATATTATGCTCTTACTTTTCATAATCCGGCTTTTTAATGTCAATAATTTCGTAGAGCAGACCGCCACTCTGTTTCTTGTCGAGCAGCGACGGAAGTATCGGCAATTCGCCCTCCGAGACGTGCGGAAGCGTGCCATACGGGTCGATTCCCAGCAACATATATACGGTACCTATCAGGTCGCAAGGACGTACAGGACGCTCGACAACCTTCTCGCCCGTCTTGTTGGTCTTGCCGACCACTTTGCCACCGTGAAAACCGCCACCTGCAACCAGGTAACTGAACGTTGCGCCAAAGTGCGCACGACCACCGTTCCAAGGTGGCTCCCACATAATTTTTGGTGAGCGACCAAACTCGCCACCGCAAAGAACGATAGTGCTATCCAACAGCCCTCGCGAATCGAGGTCGGCAAGCAGTGCCGAAACCGCCTTGTCGAGATTAGGCAGCATCGAATTCATAAACTGAAAATGCTTTTTGTGGGTATCCCAGCCCGTTGTGCGGACATTGACAAACGGAACACCCGCCTCGACCAAACGGCGAGCCGTAAGACACGACTGACCGAGTCGCGTCATACCGTATCGCTGACGTATGGAGTCGGGCTCGTTGGCAAGATTGAACACCTCGCGGCTCTCGCCCCAAATAAACTCCATATTAACAGCACGAAGCGAGTCTATCTCGTGCTTATCCATCGGCAACGTCTCAAATTCGGCGAGCAGAGACATTCGTCTGTTAAGACCCTCTCGATCGACAAACTTGTTTACAATACCCTCGACCTCGTACTCTGTCTTCTCGGGTCGTCCGCCCGTGTCGAACGACTTGTATTCGTTGCCGAGAAAACCGCCCTCATTGAAGCGGCTGTTGGCACTCGTTACCGAGACGTAGCATGGGAGTACACCTTTATAGGTGTCGCGTTTCATATAGGAGATAACCGTTCCGAACGACGGATAGACAATCGCCCCGCCCGACGTGTCGCCGGTAATCATCGCATAGTGGCCCGTCTCGTGTGCGTTGCTACCGTGTGTCATACTTCGTATGAGCGAATATTTGTCCGCCATACCGGCAAGCAGCGGCAATTTCTCGCCAATTTCAATGCCTTCGACATTTGTCTTGGCAACACCCTTATAACTGCCGTAGTAGTCGCGCGACGTATCTGGTTTAGGGTCGAACGTGTCGGTCTGCGACGGTCCGCCGTCCAAGTATATCAAAATTACGGACTTTGCACGCTGTGCATCAGCTCCGAATACGATGGCGAGCAATAACGCCAAAGTTAGATATATCTTTCTCATAGTAGTCGTCGATTAGTGGTTGTAAAGAAATTCGTTACTGTTTATCTGTGTCCACACCATGTCGATAGCCAAATCGCGCAACGTCAGCGAGTTCTGTTGCATATACTTCTCATACATCTGCTTTTCGCGCGCAGTGGCTCGACGCGACAATATGCGGAGAGTGATGGCATCGGCAAGTTGTGGAAGGGTGGTATTCTCCTCGCAAATCTTTTTCAATATGCCACTCTTGCGGATACGCTGTTCAAGTACCGTAGAGTTCATCAGATAGAGCAACTGGCGCGCGGATATCGAGTTATTGCGCTGACCCTCCAACGAGACATCACGCGACACTTTGCCAAAGAGTTCCAACTCTGTCGATGAGACTGTTGCATCACCCAGATGCGTTGCTCGCGTGCGTGGCGGATAGAACGTAAACGGCTCAGGCACACGGCTGTTGTATGTATTCCAAATACCTGTTACCGAAGCCAAGGCATCAACAATCACCTCTGCCGGCAGACGTTGCGGAGTGTAGAAGCCCTCGGGGGCAGCCTTCGAAGCAAATTGCTTCGAGAGAAGTATCTTTTTCATCAACTTCTTTATGTCGAAGTTGTTTTTAATGAAGTAGTCGGTCAGTCGGGCAAGCAACGCCGGGTCAGATGGCTTATTATCGGCTCGCCAGTCGTCCGGTTCGTGCACAATACCTCGACCGAAGACCCAATACCACATACGGTTTACCATCACCTCTGCAAATCGACGATTATCGGGCGAAGTGAGCCAACGCACATACTCCTCGCGCCAATCGGTATCCTGTTTTGGCGAAAGAGTGGTGCCATCACCGAGGACGATTCGCTGTGTCGGCACGCTCTTGTGAATGTCGAGATAGATAATCTCCTCTTTCCACTCCTTGGTCGATTTGAATTTCACCTGCGAAAAGCACAGATGACCATTATCGGAGCACTTACGGTTGCCGAGAAATAGTAGGTTGATATTGGCATAGAAGTTCTCGGGGCTTCGCTTTTGGAAACCACGATAGAAGTTTACGGCCGGTGCACGAAAGTTACTACCCTCGGAGAGCAACAGGTCGCGAACCATCTGGTCGTATGGAGTGTTGTTCATCAAGTGCTCATACACCCATCGGTTGTACGCCTGTACGCCATTTGGCCACAAGTTGCTCGGAAATTCCGATTTTATGCGCAGTATATCACCCCAACGCATCTGCATATATTTGAAGCAGAGTTCGCTATTCAACAAGCGCGAAATGAGGCGTTCGCGCTTATTCTCGCTCTCGTCATCCAAAAACTTCGCTGCCGTTTGTGCCGATGGCATCGAACCTGTCACCGTCAGGTAAGCACGACGCAGAAAAACCTCATCGGAACATTGTGCCGAGGCTTGTGTCTGCATTGCCACACACGAGAGATAGGCGATAATGATGAAAATCGTCTTCTTCATAATATTTCGTTTATTTATATTTTGCGTTGAAAATTCCCTCGATTTCGACCAGCAATTCGCTACGACAAACATCGGCCAATGTATAGACCGTTGTCGCGTGCGGATAGCGCTCTGCAACGACACGTCGTACCTCTTCGTAGTCCTCCTTGCGCTTGACAAAAACGTGAAGTTTCGTCATATGCAGGTCGTAAGCCCGACAACCGCTGCGCAAGAGATTCTCTTTCGATACGAGATGGTCAATATTCTCTATCGTCTTGATAGTCTGCTCGCCAACCGAATCCGCATCGACACTCTGCTCTCCACGAATAGCCGCCGTACCCGAGACGAAACAGCACGCTCCACGTCGGGTTTCGATTAGCTTCGCGCGCTCGAATTTCGGAGTACTCTTCGTTGCATTGAGGGCATCATCAATGAGCACAGCCTTCGAATAGACGTGAGCTGCCACTTGTAATGGGTTGTCTATCGGGTATATTGCCTTGGCGTCGCCCGTCTCCTTTCGGTATGCGATACAACCAACGATAATACCCTCACCCGAGGCACCGATGCCGGTTGCTGCAGGGTAGCCGTTACTCCACACACCTTGCGCGTAGTAGCGAGTACGGGCATCGTTGAACTCCTGATAGTTTTGCTTGCCGTCGCGGTACGATACGATATTGCCGATATAGTTCCATTGACGCACGATGTCATCTACTGCAAAACCATGCAAAGAGAGAATTGCATCCATCTTCGAAAATACCTCTTCACTCTGCTGGCAAACGCAAACGGAAAAGTCGGAGGATGGAATACCCTCGATAAAGAGCAGGTGCTCGTTCTCGCTCTCGATTTTCCCGTAACATACGCCGTCATGCACCAAAATACGGAGGTCCGACGTGCTTTCAAGTGCGTATATGTCGAGCGTAAGACCACCGTCTGGCAACACATACTGCGGAACAAGGGTTACGGGCACACATCGTCCCAATGAGGCAGATACCGCCGACTTTACATCGCGCAACAGATGGTGATATTCCACATTGTCGCTTGTGCCGTGTACAACTACGCCACACACTCGGTCGCTTGGCACACGATTCATCGCCTGTTTAAGAGCAGCCGCATAGTTATCGCACGTTTCGAGCGTCGAAGAGTAAATAGTTAATTCCATACACACACTTACGTTATGGTTATACTTTGTATAAGTATATATAAGACGAAGATACGAATAAAAAGTTAAATCTCAAATTACAAAAATCTTTCATGCGAGGATTTTACTCGTTTTTTTGGCGTTTATGAAGACCCTATAAATGAAAAGCGGCAAAGGCGGTAAATGGTAGAACAAAAAACAAAAAAAGGAACGAATTTTATTCGTTCCTTTTTGTTTTGATGGTGCCCAGGACGAGACTCGAACTCACACGGGCTAATGCCCACTACCCCCTCAAAGTAGCGTGTCTACCAATTCCACCACCTGGGCCAATACCGTTGCTATCTTTCTCAATAGCGTGGC
>JAFNYX010000094.1 GCA_017654125.1 Alistipes sp.
ACAAGGTTTTTCATCGAAATAGAAACTTTGCGCTCCGGACGAACCTCCATTGGTACCTGGAATGTCGCACCACCGATACGCTTCGATTTTACTTCGACCTGTGGAGTGATATTCTCAAGAGCCTGCTTCCAGACTTCCAGTGGAGATTTATCAGCATCCTTCATCTTCTTGCCTACCAATTCCAACGAATCGTAGAAAATGGTGTAGGCAATACTCTTCTTGCCATCCAACATCAAGTTGTTCACGAAGCGGGTTACTGCCACGTCGTTGAACTTCGGATCAGGAAGTAGAGTGTGCTTCTTTGGCTTAGCTTTTCTCATTGTTTTCTTTCTTCGTTAAATGTTTTTCATCTGTTTTTTCAAGCAGTCCTTTTTCTTTATCCGTCGGACTACTACTTCTTACCTGGTGTCTTACCAGCCTTTGGACGTTTTGCTCCGTACTTCGAACGACGCTGACGACGACCATCCACGCCTGCCGAGTCGAGGGCACCGCGAACGAGTACAATAGAGTGTTCCTGCAAGTTGTGGCCCTCTCCTGGGATGTAGGCGTTGACCTCCTTGCCATTGGTCAATCTTACACGTGCTACCTTACGCATAGCCGAGTTAGGCTTCTTAGGGGTGGTGGTGTACACACGGGTACAAACGCCACGACGCTGAGGGCACGCTGCCAGAGCTGGGGACTTCGATTTGTCCTCCATGTGTGCTCGGCCGTTTCTTACTAACTGTTGAATAGTTGGCATTTTAAACCTTTAATTTGTTAATACTCACGGGGATTTCTCCCCAAATTTCTATTTCGTTTGTGCCAAAAGGCCTGCAAAGGTAAGCATTTTTTTTGGATTACACTATATATATGAACTTTTTTTCACGCTTTCAGGGCTGATTTTTCGGATATTTAGCCTATTTCGGGATTGTTTTCTATTCTTTTTTCTTATATTTTTCGCTACAAAATAACACACATTTATAATAAAATTTACAACGTGTTGATATTTAATCGGTTATGATTTGCAAAAAATTGAGTTTTCCCGCGTTTCAACGTCAACAGAGCGAAAATCGAAAAAAATGTGAAAAAAGTGTTAAAAAGTGGCATTTTCGACCACACACCACATCGAGAAGGTGTTTTGTGGGAGGAGATAATTATTCGACAAATCAGGCAAAATAGACGGGCAAGCAGCAGGGCAAAAAGGACAAAAAAAAGCAGGAGTTGTATGCAAAAAAATCGAGCAAAACAGAACCCGATACAGCACAAAAAAAAAGAATATCGTTTAACAATAAAAAACTCGCCAAATTTCTTACTGTTAAACGATATAAAAAAGAGCCAAACTTTTATCGTTTTTCGATACGCAAAACGGTTACTCTTTCGGGAACGAAAATCTCAAAATCAAAGGCAACGCCTCACGCCAAAACGGCCAATTGTGAATGCCGTCGCGAACGCGAAACTCTACGGGCACTTTTGCACGATGCATCTCGGCCACAAAATCGAAATTGGTGTTAATCAATCCATCATCGTCACCACAATCGAGCATCCAACGCACGCTACGCAACTGCTCAATCTGTTCGGACGTGGCTTCGCGCAGAAATCCGACAGGCGAATATTGTGCTACGGACCACAACCACTCGACACCCAAATCACCCGCTCCTTCGGGACGATAGCGATGGTCGAGCAGACCACTTGTCGAGTAGCAGGCGGAGAATGTGTCGGAGTGTCGTTGAGCATACGCGACAGCACCGCCACCACCCATCGAGAGACCGGCTACGGCACGACCCTCCTTCGCAGCGACGGTTCGGTATGTAGCGTCAATATACGGCAAAAACTCCTCGAAGAAAAAGGTTTCGTAAGGCCAGCCATCAACATTAAAATAGCCCATATTTTTACCACCTCGACGATTGCCCAAACCACTTGCATCAGGCATCACGACAATCATCTTGGCGGCGCGACCGGCAGCAATCTCCGCATCGGCCGTACGTGGCAACTCACCACCCCCGTCGCGGCACCACGAGCGGTGCGAACCAAATGCTCCGTGCAGCAAATAAAGAACAGGATAACGCTCGTCAGAGGTGTCGTATCCGTCGGGCAGATACACCGAGTAGGTCTTCTCCACACCGAGTACTCGGCTCTTGATGGTGTGCTGTTCGAGTCGGCTTTGCGCCGTTGCGATTGCCGTCAGGGCAATGAGCGCAAACAGAATGGCTGTCAATCGTTTCATATCGATTATCTTTTTTAGGATTACACTGATTTGCAAAGTTAGACAAAATTTCGCGAAAAAGATTCAACAAAACCCTGCCGGCTTTGGGAAATTTTGACTATCTTTGCGAGTCAGTCGCCCGCGTACGCATTGCGCGACGCGCATAATACGCAACACACAAGCAGCGAACGCACTGATTTACAACCAGAAAAAACAACAAAAAACAGAGATATTTATGGAGTACAATTTTAGAGAGATTGAAGCCAAGTGGCAAAAAGAGTGGAAGGAACGCGGCGTGTACCGCGTCAAGACGGACGCATCGCGCCCCAAGTTTTACGTTCTCGACATGTTCCCTTATCCATCGGGAGCCGGTCTGCACGTGGGTCATCCGCTGGGTTACATCGCCTCGGACATCTATTCGCGCTACAAGCGTCTGTGCGGCTACAACGTGCTGCACCCGATGGGATACGATGCCTTTGGTCTTCCGGCCGAGCAGTATGCTATCCAGACGGGTCAGCATCCGGCAGTAACCACCGAGCAAAATATCGCCCGCTACCGCGAGCAGTTGGACAAAATCGGCTTCTCGTACGATTGGGAGCGCGAGGTACGCACCTGCGAGCCGGAGTATTACAAATGGACACAGTGGGCATTCCTCAAAATGTTCGCCCACTACTACGATAACGGCACACAGAAGGCACGCCCGATTGAGGAGCTCGTTGCCCACTTCGAGGCGCACGGCACCGAGGGTGTGGATGCGGCATGCACCACCCCACTCACGTTTACGGCTGCCGAGTGGGCTGCGAAGAGCGAGGCTGAAAAGGAGCAGACGCTGCAAAACTACCGTCTGGCATTCCGCGCCGACACGATGGTAAACTGGTGTCCGAAACTCGGCACGGTGCTCGCTAACGACGAAGTGAAGGATGGTCTGTCGGTGCGCGGCGGTTACCCTGTCGAGCAGAAGCGAATGAAGCAGTGGTTGTTGCGCGTTACGGCCTACGCACAGCGTATGTTGGACGGATTGGATTCGCTCGAATGGAGCGAGTCGCTCAAAGAGATTCAGCGCAACTGGATTGGTCGCTCGGAGGGCGCACAAGTGTTCTTCGATGCGGAGATGGCCGACGGTTCGACGCGCAAACTTGAAATCTTCACCACTCGTCCCGACACCATCTTCGGTGTAACCTTTATGGTTGTGGCTCCGGAGCATGAGTGGCTTGCCGACATGACCACAGCCGAGCAGCGTGCGGCTGTCGAGGAGTATATCGAACAGACAAAGAAGCGCTCGGAACGTGAGCGTATCGCCGAAACCAAACGCGTGAGTGGCGTGTTTACGGGCTCTTATGCAACCAATCCGTTCACAGGCAAGCGTATTCCTATCTACGCATCGGACTATGTGCTCGCAGGCTACGGCACGGGTGCCATTATGGCTGTGCCGGCTCACGACTCGCGCGACTACGCATTTGCACGCCACTTCGGCTTGGATATCGTACCTGTTGTCGAGGGCGGCAACCTCGAAGAGTCGTCATACGACGCAAAGGAGGGTGCGCTCATCAACTCCGACTTCCTCAACGGCAAGGATGTCAAGGTTGCCATCGTCGAGATGTTCGCCGAGGTTGAGCGTCGCGGTCTTGGCAAGCGTCTTGTAAACTATCGCCTGCGCGATGCAATCTTCTCACGCCAGCGTTATTGGGGCGAGCCGTTCCCGATTCGCTACGATGGCGACATTGCACGTCCGCTCGCGGAAGATGAACTCCCATTGGAGTTGCCTCCAATCAAGAACTTCGGCCCAACCGAGCAGGGCGAACCACCATTGGCTCGCGTCGAGGGTTGGGAGTACGAACTCTCCACGATGCCGGGCTTTGCCGGCTCGTCGGCATACTACCTCCGATATATGGATCCGCACAACGATAGCGCACTCGTATCAAAGGAGGCAAACGAATATTGGCGTAACGTCGATTTGTACATCGGCGGTATCGAGCACGCGACGGGTCACCTCATGTACTCGCGTTTCTGGAATATGTTCCTCTACGATTTGGGTTATGTCTGCGAGAGCGAGCCGTTCAAGAAGCTGGTCAATCAGGGTATGATTCAAGGTCGCTCGAACTTCGTCTATCGCGTGGTCGGCACCAACCAATTCGTGTCGCTCGGCCTGCGCGACCAATACCAGACACAGGAGATTCACGTCGATGTGAATATCGTGAAGAACGACATCCTCGACCTCGATGCCTTCCGCGCATGGCGTCCGGAGTTTGCCGATGCGGAGTTCATTCTCGAAAACGGTCAGTACATCTGCGGCTGGGCGGTCGAGAAGATGTCGAAGTCGATGTTCAACGTCGTCAATCCGGACTTTATCGTCGAGCAGTACGGCGCCGACACATTGCGTATGTATGAGATGTTCCTCGGCCCGTTGGAGCAGTCCAAACCGTGGGATACGAACGGTATCGACGGCGTACACAAATTCCTCAAACGCTTCTGGCGCATGTTCCACACCCGTACGGGCGAATGGGCACTCAGCGACGAGCAGCCAACTGACAAGGAACTCAAAACGCTACACAAGACCATCAAGAAGATTCGCGAGGATATCGAAAACTTCTCGTTCAACACCTCTGTTGCCGCCTTTATGATCTGTGCCAACGAACTCGGCGAGTGCCACAAGCGCGCCATCCTCGAACCGCTGACTATCCTCATCGCTCCATTTGCTCCGCATATTGCCGAGCAGCTGTGGGAGATGATGGGCCACACCGACTCGGTTTGCGATGCGGCGTATCCGGTATGCAACGAGGAGTATCTGGTTGAAAACTCGTTCGAGTACCCGATTATGATTAACGGCAAGTTGCGCTGCAAGCAGGTATATCCACTCTCGGCAACTCCTGCCGAGTTGCAAGCCGACGTGGTAACCAAAGAGGAGGTACAACGCTGGTTGGAGGGCGCCACACCGAAAAAGATTATCGTCGTACCGGGTAAAATTATCAATATCGTAAAGTAAAAACCTTTCGCAACCATGAAGAAGACTTTAATATTAGTACTTGCGCTCGGCTTTGCGCTTACCAGCTCGGCACAAAAGACAATCACACTCTCGACCGAAGTGAGCGGTGCCGACGAGATTGTTGTGCTGTGGGACAACACGACAGCACCACACTCGAACGGCATCACCGAGGATGAGGGCATAAACGACAATCTGGATATGGTAAAGACCACGCAGACCGACCTCTACATCTACCGCGCCAACCCTGCACAGGCGACGGGACAAGGTGTGGTTATCGTGCCGGGTGGTGGCTACCGCAAACTCTCGATGAAGTACGACGGCTTTATGGTGGCAAAGTACTTGCGGGAGATTGGCGTCAGCTCCATTGTCGTAAAATATCGCATGCCTAACGGGCAGCGCGACGTACCGTTCGAGGACATACTCGAAGCGATGCGCTATATGCGTCGCGAGGGCGTAGCGTGGGGCGTAAACCCTACGAAGGTCGGCATCCTCGGTTCGTCGGCAGGCGGTTATCTCGCCGGCCACATCTCAACGATGGCTCCCGATGAGGAGAAGCCGGCATTCTCGATACTCATCTATCCCGTTATCTCGGGCGGACAAGCATCACATCGCGGCACGTTTGCCAATATGCTCGGCAAGTGGCGAACAAACACCGAGCACATCTACTACTCGCTCGAAAATCGTGTAACGAAGACCACCCCGCCGACATTGTTGTTGCTCGCCGACGACGACCTGACGGTACGCACCACAAACGGTACGGCATACTACAAGGCGCTCAAACGCTACGGCATACCTGCATCGATGCACGTTTACTCTTCGGGTAAGCACGGCTGGGCAGGTCACGACGAGTGGCACTATGCCGAGCCATGCAAGGCGGCTATAAAAGATTGGTTGGAGCTGATGCAGAACGGAATTGTCAGAAAATAAGCACAAACAAACAATAAACCTATACCATTATGAAGAAATTTTTAATCCTTTCACTGATGCTCGTGGGCGCACTTACCGCCTCGGCACAAAAGACAGTGACGGTCGAATGTTCGGCTGATGAGGTTGTCCGTCTGTGGGACAACACCACCGCCAAACACTCCAACGAGATGGAGAAGGACGAACTCATCAAAAGCGGTTTTAAGGTGTATAACACCTCATCGACCGACCTCTACATCTTCACCGCACCGAAAGAAAAGGCAACCGGCTACGCAATGGTTATCTTCCCGGGTGGTGGCTATCGCTATTTGAGTTTCCCAAAGACATTTCCTGAATGGTGCCGCGATAACGGCATTACGGCAGTAGTCGTGAAGTATCGTCTGCCAAACATCGGCCACTCGGAGGCTACACTCGAAGATGCCATCGGCGCTATTGAGTACATGCGTGCCAATGCCGAGAAGTACAACATCGACCCCGACAAGATTGGCGTCTATGGCAACTCGGCCGGCGGTCACCTTGCAGGTTGGGTATCGAACGCAATGGAGGACGGTAAGAAACCATGCTACTCGATTCTCGTCTATGGAGCAATGGCGCGTAACGTGTATTACAACTCATACAGCTCCAACTCTCAACTCAAAGGCAAGTACGTAACATCAAAGCAGATTGAGGAGTTGCACACGCCGTCTATGGTCGGCCCGACAACCCCTCCGGCACTGTTACTGCTCTCGCACGACGACACGACCGTCCCTTCGTTCAGTTCGACGGCATACTATCGTGCGCTGAAACAGTACGGCATCCCTGCGTCTATGCACATCTACCCTTCGGGCGGTCACGGTTGGTCGGGACGTCTCAAATGGGAGTATCGCCAGCAGTGGCTCGGCGCCGTGAAGGACTGGATTATGCGACTCGAAGAGATTAAAGCAAGCAGAAAATAGTAGAAGACCATGAAAAAGTTACTTTTCATCACAATCATTGCCGCAACCGCAATGACCCTCTCCGCCTCGGCGCAGGAGAGTATCAAGGTGGAGAGCTCGGCCGATGAGGTTATCACGCTTTGGAACAACGACACCGCACCCCACTCTTCGTGCGACACGACTCCGGAGCATGTCATCAAGCGTGGTAGTGGCTACAAGGTGTCACACACGAGCGAAACGGTATTCTACCTGTTCAAGGCCAAAAACCCGACAGGACACGCCATGGCGTACTTTCCGGGTGGCGGCTACTCGACCGTAAACCTTAACTTTGGAGTAGCAGAGTGGTTGCGCGAGCGCGGCGTTACGACATTAGTCGTAAAGTATCGTCTGCCAAACGGACACCGCGAAGTACCACTCGAAGATGCACGTGCGGCAATCGCCTTCTTGCGCGAGAATGCCGAGCGTCTGGGCATCAATCCGCAAAAGGTGGGCGTGTGCGGTAACTCGGCTGGCGGCCACCTCGCAGCGTGGTCGTCGAACGTATTACCGATGAACGAGCGTCCGAACTTCTCGGTGCTGGTCTATCCCGTAATCAACGGTCAGATGTGGTCGTACAAAGGTCAGTGGAGCACACTCCACGAATTGCTCGGCAAATGGCGCACGCCAATCGATATCGAGCAACACTCGGCCGACTTGCTCGTTACCGAGACGACACCACCGGCTATCATCTTCCACAGCGACGACGATTTTATCGCTCCGACAATCAACTCGACACTCTACTACAAGGCTCTCAAACGCCACGGAGTGAAGGCATCGTTGCACATCTACCCTTCGGGCGGTCACGGCTGGTTTAGTCGCGAGTCGTGGGTGTACCGCAAGGTATGGCTCGAAACGTTGTACGAATGGATTGTCGCACAATAATGCACCGTAACACAGTATAATATTTCGCAAAAATTATAAACACAAAATAACCATGAAAAAGTTTTTTATTATGATTGCAGCTTCAGCATTGGCAATCAGTGCTTCGGCACAGAAGACCATCACCCTCTCGAAGGAGCAGAGTGGTGCCGATGAAATCATCACCAACTTCTGGAACAATGACAAGGCTCCGCACTCGAACGAGGAGACCCGCGACGAGCAGATTAACGAGCGTCTGCACTTCACCCGCACCTCGCAGACCGACTTCTACATCTACAAAGCCGACCCGGCAAAGGCAACGGGTCAGGGTATCGTTGTGCTGCCGGGTGGCGGTTACAGCAAGGTTTGCATCGCTCACGAGGGTTTCGAGATTGCAAAGTTCTACCGCGACCTCGGCATTTCGTGTATCGTCGTAAAGTACCGTCTGCCAAACCTCGGCCACAAGGAGGTACCGCTCGAAGATGCACAGGCAGCTCTCAAATACCTGCGCACAAAGGGTAAGAAGTGGGGCGTGGACCCTGCACAGGTCGGCATCAGTGGCGGCTCGGCAGGTGGTCACCTCGCGGCTTACACCTCGAACTTCACAGAGGACAAGCACAAGCCGGCATTCTCGATTCTCTTCTATCCGGTAATCACCGGCACGACGTGGGAGACCCACCAAAACACCTTCCAGTATCTGCTCGGCAAGCAGCGCACAAAGAAGGAGCAGGAGTACTACTCGTTGGAGAACCGCGTAAGCTCAACGACTCCGCCAACCATTCTGTTGCTCTCGGACGACGACCTGACGGTTCCGCCAATCAGCTCGATTCTCTACTACGAGGCACTCAAAGCAAACGGCGTCCCTGCAACGATGCACATCTACCCTTCGGGTGGCCACGGCTGGTGCGGCCACGACGAGTTCAAGTATGCAGCAGAGTATAAGGATGCGCTGACCGATTGGTTGAAGTTGCAGAGCAAGGCTGCCGAAGCAAAGAGCAAGAAGACGAAGAAGACGAAGAAATAGTCTGTTGGTGACATTTAACTACAACACATTTACAGAGAAAAATGGCAGATAATTCAATTTTAATGCGTCTTGACGGATTGAAAATCAAGTACGAGGAGGTGGGCCAAAAACTCACCGACCCCGAAGTGATTGCCGACGTCAAGGCGTTCATACAGTACACCAAGGAGTACAAGGAGCTCGAACCGATTATCGAGACCTCGGAGCGTTACCGCAAGGCAGTCTCCGACTTGGCCGACGCAAAGGATATCCTCGCAAACGAGAAGGATGAGGATTTCCGCGAAATGGCGCGTGCCGAAGTTGCGGAGTTGGAGCCGGCAATCGCCCAGATGGAGGAGGAAATCAAGTTGTTGCTCATCCCGAAGGACCCGCAGGATGCCAAAAATGCCGTACTCGAAATCCGAGGCGGCACGGGAGGCGACGAAGCGGCTCTGTTCGCCGGCGACCTGATGCGTATGTACGTCAAGTACATCGAGTCGAAGGGCTGGCGCTACGAAATCACCTCTTTCTCGGAGGGCGCAGTTGGCGGCTACAAGGAGGTGATTATGAAGGTTACGGGCACAAACGTATATGGCACGCTCAAATACGAGTCGGGCGTTCACCGCGTACAGCGCGTACCGCAAACCGAGACGCAGGGTCGCGTTCACACGTCGGCTTCATCGGTAGCGGTGTTGCCCGAGGCGGACGAGTTCGATGTGGAGGTGTCGTGGAACGATATTCGCAAGGATATCTTCTGTGCATCGGGTCCGGGCGGTCAGTCGGTGAACACCACCTACTCGGCAATCCGTCTGACGCACATCCCGACGGGTATCGTCGTGCAGTGTCAGGACCAGAAGTCGCAGTTGAAGAATGCCGAGAAGGCATTCGAGGAGTTGCGTACGCGAATCTTCAACCTCGAATATCAGAAGTATCTCGACGAAATCGCATCGAAGCGTAAGACTCTCGTATCGACAGGCGACCGTTCGGCAAAGATTCGTACCTACAACTATCCGCAGGGCCGAATCACCGACCACCGCATCAACTATACGATTTACAACCTCGGCGCATTTATGGACGGTGATATTCAGGATTGCATCGACCACCTGATTGTTGCCGAGAATGCCGAGCGACTCAAAGAGTCGGAGCTCGGATAGCAATCGGTCCACACCGAGAATAAGTAAAGGAGACCGTGGAATGGGAATGCTCATAAAACATATACTCAGCATCGTAATGTGCATCGCATGGTGGGCAACTGCCTCTGCACAGTACGACTCGCGTCCGCTCTATATCGTGAACGGCGAAGAGTGGAGTGCCGAACGTGTTAAGGCGATTCCCGAGCGCAATATCGAACGCGTGGAGAGCTGCCCTGCCGACGAACAGAGTGTAGCCCTCTACGGCGAGCGCGCCAACAACGGCGTGGTCATAATCTCGTTGCGATACGACCGTCCTGCACAATTTTCGGGCGGAGAGTCATTCTCGGAGTATATAGCATCGCGGGTAGAATGGCCAAGCCACTACCCAACCTCGCGTTTTGTCGTGCGCTATACGATTGAGGCAGACGGCACACTAACACTCGGAGACGAACTCGAATCGACCGACCGCACACTGCGCAAACGCGTACTGAAAGCCCTCCGCACGGCTCCGCATTGGCAGCCGGCAACAAAAGCGGGCGTAGCAGTTGCGAGCGATGCTGTGCTGGCCGTTCAACTCCCCGAGGGGCGAGAAATGCCTCGCGAACCATACATAATCTTGTTGTAAACACAATAGAGGATGGATGCCGCAGCCCACATATCGCTCTCCGAATTGCAATTGCAGATTGCAACGCTGCTCGACGCAGGGTTACCACTGCCCGTATGGGTGAGTGCCGAGATAGCCGAGGCGAAGGTCAATTACTCGGGCCACTGCTACCTGGAACTCATCGAGAAGGATGAACGCTCGGCCGGCGGTGCAGCAAAGGCCCAGGCGCGAGGCGTCATCTGGCGTTCGACATACGCACGTTTGGCTCCATACTTCGAACACGCAACGGGACGAACGCTCGGCGCAGGAATGAAGGTCCTCATCAAGGTCCTCGTCTCGTACCATCCGGTCTATGGGTTGAGTTTACAGATATCGGATATCGACCCGACATACACGGTTGGCGACATGGAGCGTCGCAAGCGCGAAATCATCGCCCGACTGCAAAGCGACGGCGTGTGGGATATGAATCGCGAGCGGACACTCCCGCTTGTTGTGCAGCGCGTAGCGGTTATTTCGAGCCGTTCGGCTGCCGGCTATCGCGACTTTATGCGCGAAACGGAGGCAAGCATATACGCCATTCGCACCGAACTCTTCGAGGCGGTGATGCAGGGCGCCGAAAGCGAGACGAGTATTGCTGACGCATTTGCCCGCATCGAGGCACGAAGTGATGAGTTCGATGCCGTAGCCATCATCCGAGGAGGTGGCTCAACAGGCGACTTGGAGTGTTTCAACTCCTACCTGACAGCGACCTGTGTGGCACGTTGCTGGCTGCCGGTGCTGACGGGTATCGGCCACGACAAGGATGTGAGCGTTGTGGATATGGTCGCGTGTGTGCAATTGAAGACACCGACCGCCGTAGCGGCGTGGTTGTGCGACCGTGCGGCGATGGTAGATGGCGAGTTGGAACGTGCGGCTCTCGTGTTGCGCCGATTGTGCGGAGAGGCGACTCTTCGTGCAGAGTTACGACTACAACGACTCGATTCGGCACTAAAAGGTGCGGCTCAAAGCATCACGACGTCCGAGCAAAGCCGTATCACGATTGCACTCGAACGATTACGCAAAGGCGTGGAGCATATGTTGCAAGGCGAGCTTCGTCGAACGGAGCACCTTGCACAAATGGTCGAGGGCTACGCACCGGAAAACATTCTACGACTCGGCTTTGCGGTGATTCACGCAGGCGGAGCGGCCATCGGCAGCAGCGCACAACTGCACGAGGGCGACACTATCAGAATCAGTATGGCTGACGGCACACTGTCGGCCACGATAAACGAAATAGAGCGAAGATAACTATGGCTAAAAAGCAAGAGTTTTCATACAGCGAAGCGATGGCGGAGGTCGAACAGATACTCGCATCGCTCGGTGATGGCAACACCACCATCGACACACTCTCCGAGCGCGTAAAACGTGCTACGGAGCTCATCGCGCAATGTCGTACCGCACTCCGCAAGACGGAGGACGAAATGGTTGCACTGCTCGGTGAACAACAAAACGAATAGGAAAAGAGTCGCGAAACAGATATGGGAATCATTGGTCGCACGATACGTTGGACGCTGAACGCACTACCCCGCACGTTGTTGCAACGCGTGGCGGGAGTGGCTGTGCCTATGCTCGGCTTGCTATACGCGGGTAAGGGTCGCCACTGTCCGGTCTGCGGAGCGCAACTGCGACGTTTTCTGCCTTACGGCTACGGCACAGTGCGCGAGGATGCTCTCTGTCCGCGCTGCTTGGCACTCGAACGTCATCGACTGCTGTGGTTGTGGCTTTCGCGCGAAACCGCGCTCTTCGATGAGCGACCCGTGCTGCTACACATCGCCCCCGAAGTGTGTCTGATGCGCCATATCGAGCGAACGTATGCCGATTGTGCGGAGCGATACCTGACGGCCGACTTGGAGAGTCCGCTTGCGAAACTACACTTCGACGTGCAGCAGATTCCGCTTACGGACGAGAGCGTCGATGTTGTCATCTGCAACCATCTGCTCGAACATGTCGCCTCGGATGGCGATGCTCTGCGCGAGTTACACCGCATTATGCGACCGGGCGGTTGGGGCGTAATGCTCGCACCGATAGACTATTCGCTCGAAAAGACCTTCGAAGACGATACGATTACCGACCCACAGGAGCGTGCACAAGTATTCGGTCAGTACGACCATCGTCGCATCTATGGTCGCGACTACGCGGAACGCCTGCGCGCTGCCGGCTTCCACGCCGAAGAGATAGATTACAAATTGAGATTTACGGCCGACGAACGACGCGCATATTCGCTCGGCGACGACCGAATATATATAGTGAGAAAATAGGAGATATAAGTTAGGAGATAGGAGGAGAGATTATGGAGTTGAGAGTAGAACTTGTCGCAAGATACCAATCCTTCCGCAACAAGATAGCGGAGATGTTTTCCGAGACGACGCAACAGAGCGTTGATGCGGCGTTGGCCTATGCCGACTCGCACATCGGCACGCTGACGCGCTACGACGGCAATCCGATGCTCGACCACGATGTCGAGGTGGCTCGCATCGTCGCAACCGAGGTAGGTCTGGGTCGTAACTCGACCGTCGCATCCATCCTGCACGATGCTGTACGCATCTGTGCGCAGCGCGAAGGCGAAGAGGAGCAACTCGAAGCAATGCTCGCCGAGATTCGCACGCTCTTCGGCGACGAGGTTATCGGCATTGTCGTAGGTTTGGCAAATATCTCCGAACTGAAACTCAACACACAATCGGAACAGGCATCCAACTTCCGCGATATGATTGTCGCCTACTCCGAAGATCCACGCGTGATACTCATCAAGTTGGCCGACCGCTTGGAGGTGATGCGTTCGATAGGAATGTTCCCACCCGAGAAACGACAGAAGAAGAGTTGGGAGAGTATGAACCTCTACGCACAACTCGCCCACAAACTCGGTCTGTACAATATCAAGAGCGAACTCGAAGACCTCGCGCTCGCACAGCTCGAACCCGACGACTATCGTCACATTACGGGCAAACTGCGCGAGAGCGAACAGAAGCGTTTGGCCTTCATCGAGCAATTCCTTACACCGATTCGCAAGGGGCTCGATGCGGCTGGCATTCGCTACCACATCAAGAGTCGCACCAAGTCGGTCTATTCGATTTGGAACAAGATGCGCAAGCAGAAGGTGCCGTTCGAGGGCGTTTACGACATCTTCGCCATCCGAATAATCATCGATTGTGCTCGCGAGCAGGAGAAGATGCAGTGCTGGACGGTCTATTCCATCGTGAGCGACATCTATACTCCGAACACCGAACGTATGCGCGACTGGATAACCATCCCGAAGTCGAACGGCTATGAGTCGCTGCACACCACCGTATCGGCGGGCGACGGCAAGTGGGTCGAGATTCAGATTCGCACCGAACGCATGGACGACGTTGCGGAGCTCGGTATCGCGGCACACTGGCGATACAAAGGCGTCAATCAAGGCGCCCAGACCAGCGAACAATGGCTCTCGCGTCTGCGCGAGTTGATGGACGAGACGAAGGAGGATATCGCCGAGCGATTCGACGCCAAACCGGCCTCGAAGGAGATTTTTGTTTTCACACCGAATGGCGACATCCGCAAATTGCCCGAGGGTGCTACGGTGCTCGACTTTGCGTTCGACATCCATACCTCGCTCGGCTCGACATGTGCCGGCGGTAAGGTGAACGGTCGTGCGGTACCGATTCGCGAGACACTCAAAAACGGCGACATCGTCGAAATCCTCACGCAGAAGAATCAGCAGCCGAAGGCCGACTGGCTCAATTTCGTAGCCACAAGCAAGGCGCGCTCGCGTATCAAAGCCTTCATCCGCGAGGAGCAGGCCAAAAACGCACGCCTCGGACGCGAGGAGTTGGAGCGTAAACTTAAAAATTGGAAACTCACATCGAAGAGCATTGACGAGGTGGTCGCCTATCTGTGCAAATACTACAAGCAGCGTACCGGTACGGCACTCTACGAGTTGATTGCCACCGAAAAGATAGACCTTTCGGTCGTAAAGGAGGTCATCACAAAATGGCTCTCTGGCGAGGCCGACGAGGAGCGTCGCGCAGCCGAACAGGAGCACGAAGCACAACGCGCACGCGACAAGATGGCCGCCTCGCAGGCGCGTCCAACACGTTCCGATGCGCTCGTTATCGACGAGAGCATCAACAACATCGTCTATAAACTCGCCAAGTGTTGCAACCCGATTAAGGGCGACGATATCTTCGGCTTCGTCACCATCAACTCCGGCGTCACAATCCACCGCAGCGACTGCCCTAACGCAAAGCGCATGCGCGAAAACTATCCGTACCGCATCATGGAGGCTCGATGGAGAGAGCACACCGAGGGTTCGTTCCGCGTGACAATTGCCATCACGGCACAAGACTCGGCAGGTCTGGCAAGCCAAATCACCGAAGCGGTGAGCCACGACCTGAAACTCAACATACGTTCGCTGAACCTCACCTCGCGTGGCGACGGAACGGGCATCGGCACAATCAGTGTCGAAGTGCCGTCGGCAGGCGTGGTCGATACACTCATCTATGCCATTCTGCGCATCAAGGGCGTACAACGAGCATATCGCATAAACAACTAACCATCCGTAAGAAACAAAACAACACAAAAATAATAATCTAAAAAACCTAAACAACAATGAAAAGAGTTCTTATTCTAATGATGATGGCACTCGTGTCTGCGGGTTCGGTTGCAGCACAGAGTCGCTTCACATCTTCATTGCCGGCCAAAGCCAAGAAAGGAGCAACCATCTATGGCGTAGTAGAGTGCGACGGCGTACCCATGGAGGGTGTTGCCGTATCGGACGGCTACGAGATAGTCCACACTAACAAAAAGGGTGTCTATCTGCTCCCATCTGCCAAACGCAACGGCAACGTATTCGTCATCACTCCGTCAGGCTACGAGCCGTTGACCGAGGGTGCGGATGTAGTTCCACAATTTTGGGCAGAACTTACAGAGGATGCAAACCGTCCGGAGCGTCACGACTTCGCACTGCGTAAGGTCTCGAACGACCGCCACGTCATCGTAGCGGTTGCCGACATCCACATCGCCAACCACCACAACGACAAAAATGAGGTCGAGCAGGTGTTCCTGCCGGGTCTGCGTGCCGAAATCGAGCAGTACCGCAAGCAGGGTATTCCGGTATATACGCTCTGTCTGGGCGACTCGACGCACGAGATATATTGGTATGACTACCTCTACGACATCGGCGACTTCCGTCGCACGTTGGCCGATATGCGCTACCCGACGATGTTCTTCAACGCGATGGGCAACCACGACAATGATGGAGCAACACCACATGGCGAGAATGTCGATTTCGAGGCAACGGCCAAGTACCGCAAGGCATTCGGCCCGACCTACTACTCGATGAATCTCGGTAAGGCACACTACGTAATGCTCGACAACATCCACTACATCAACGCACCGGGTGGCAAGAAGGCAAAAGGTATTGTCGGTTCGCGCAACTACACAATCGATATCTCCCGCGAGCAGATGGATTGGTTGGCGAAAGACCTTGCACTCATTGAGGATAAGACAACCCCTATCTTCATAGGTGTACACGCGCCTATGTTCCAACACAAGAACGGAATGAAGGGTGCAATCATTTCGCGCATTCCGGAGCAGAACGCCACCGAACTCACTTCGCTGTTGCGCGACTTCAAGAACGTACACATCCTCTCCGGACACGCCCACCGCAACCGCGTAACCTACGGCAAGAGCGACCCTAATCGTCCGGAACTCGCCAACATCATCGACCACAA
The DNA here is from genome assembly GCA_017654125.1 of Alistipes sp. Classification (GTDB taxonomy): domain Bacteria; phylum Bacteroidota; class Bacteroidia; order Bacteroidales; family Rikenellaceae; genus Alistipes. The sequence continues at coordinate 16,382 of JAFNYX010000094.1, forward strand.
CATCGTGGCCGTTGCCGGTTCGCTCTGGTACGCATCCGGCTTCGGTGGCCCACATATCGGTTCGCTCGGCGAGCCTGCGGGTTGCAAAATCTTCCCGGTGGATGGTAAAGATGTCAAGTGGTACTTCAAGGCATCGCAGTACGGAGCCGATAAGCAGTTCTCGTGCTTCGATATGAACGAGGTGCGTCGTTACTTCCAAAAGAGTGGCGAGGCACGCGCCTTTTACAGCCACTATCCCGACCGTACGGACTACGCAGCGTTCGAGGGCGAGAACGTCGTGATGATTAACGTATGGGATTGGGCTGCGGATTGGAAAATTTCGGTTAAGGAGAACGGCGTAGAGCTCGACGTCAAGCGCAAGAAGGCCGAACATCCGCTGATGCTCGCTGCGCTCGAAATTCCGAACTCGCTCTGGCTCGGCAAATTCTCCGAGAAGGAAGCGAAGAAGATTAACAAGCGTAAGCAACATCCGCACATGTTCCACGTCACAACGTCGGCTCCCGATTCAACAATCGAGGTTACGGTGACCGACTCGTTCGGCAACGTATATACCGAGCAAATGGTGCGTCCAAAGGCGTTCCACCGCAATATGAGATAGAATAATAACCAGCAAAAAAGATAAAACCAGATATGAAAAGAGTTTTCGCTTTGCTTACACTTGCGCTCGTAACACTCTCGGGCGCGTGGAGCGCAACAGCACAAAGCACGTTTGTTTCGCAGTTGAAGGCCACACCCGCAAAGGGTGCCAACATATACGGAGTTGTCGAGTGCGACGGTACGCCTATGGCCGGCGTACAGGTATCGGACGGCTACGAGATTGTTGTGACCGACAAAAACGGAGTCTATCAAATCACCTCCGCGAAGCGCAATGGTAACGTATTCATCACCCTCCCGTCGGGCTACGAGCCAATGACCGAAGGCACGGATGTCGTTCCGCAATTCTGGGCCGAACTCTCGTCTGATACCGCCACCGCCGAGCGTCACGACTTCCGCCTCACGAAGGTCGAAAACGACCGCCATGTGATTGTTGCCGTTACGGATATTCACCTCGCAAACCGCATGAACGACGTCTGCACGTTCAGTGAGTCATTCATCCCGTCGCTTCGTGCCGAAATCGAGCAGTATCGCGCGCAGGGCATTCCTGTATATACAATAAGTATGGGCGACAACAGTTTCGACCTCTATTGGTACGACCACCTCTACGACATCGGCGACTTCCGCCGTACGCTCGCCGAGGCAGGCTACCCGACGATGTTCTTCAACGCAATGGGTAACCACGACAACGACGGCGCAACACCTTGCAACGCCGATACAGACTTCAACGCTGCGACCAAGTATCGTAAGGCGTTCGGTCCGACCTACTACTCGTTCAACCTCGGCAAGATTCACTACGTAATCCTCGACAACATCATCTACCACAACGAGCCGAAGGAAAACGCCAAACCCGGCAAAAACATCGCCGGCGCACGCAACCACTCGCAGGCACTCACCCGCGAGCAGCTCGATTGGTTGGCAAAGGATTTAGCAACGGTCGATAAGGCAACACCGGTTGTATTCGGCGTTCACAGCCCGATTATCCGCTATGCCAACTATATGGACGGCGCAATCACGGTACGTCTGCCGGAGGAGCAGAAACAGGAGTTTCTCTCTCTACTCAAAGATTTCGAGAAGGTACATATCCTCTCGGGTCACACCCACCGCAACCGCTGCTGCTACGGCTATCGCGACGCAGAGCAACCACTGCTTGCCAACATCATCGACCATACGGTATCTGCCGCATCGGGCACACGTTGGCATACGTCGGCCTTCGGAGGACCACAGATTGCCGTTACGGGCGACCCTGCCGGCTGCAAAATCTTCCCGATTGACGGCACCGACATCAAGTGGTATTTCAAGGCAACCGAGTATCCGGCCGACAAGCAATTCTTCGCCTTCGACATGAACGAAGTACGCCGCTACTTCCGCGAGAATGGCGAGATACGCGTACTGCTCGACCATAACCCGAAACGCACCGACTACGGCGCATTGGAGACAGATAATGCCGTAATGATTCACGTATGGGATTGGGCGACGGATTGGAAAATCTCGGTTAAGGAGAACGGTCGCGAGTTAGACGTTACGCGCAAGAAGGCAGAGAGCCCGCTCTATATGATTACATACGAAGTTCCGAAGCGTCTGTGGATGTTCGACCTAGGCTCGAAGAGCAGTCGCAAGCAGTCGAAACACCCACACATGTTCCACGTTACAACGTCGGCTCCGGATTCGACGCTCGAAATCACGGTTACCGACTCGTTCGGCAACGTATATACCGAGACGATGATTCGTCCGAAGACGTTCCACAAGTTTATGAAGTAAATCTAAAATCAATTGATAGTTATGAAAAAGAGTTTTATTGGCATACTGCTCGCAGTTGTGATGCTCACCACGGCGTGGAGCGCATCGGCACAGAGCGCGTTCCACTCCTCGCTGCCGGCCAAGGCAAAGAAGGGTGCAAACATATACGGTGTAGTTGAGTGCGACGGTACACCCGTAGCAGGTGTTGCCGTATCGGATGGTTACGAAGTTGTAGTGACCGACAAAAAAGGCGTATATCAAATCTCGTCCGAGAAGCGCAACGGCAATGTGTTCATCACCATCCCGTCGGGTTACGAAGCACCAACCGCAACGGAGGGTTTCGACCCCGTTCCCGAGTTTTGGGCTCACCTGGCAGCAGATGTAGCGACGGCCGAGCGTCACGACTTCCGTCTTACGAAGGTCGATAACCGCAACCACGTGATGCTCACCATTACGGACATCCATATCTCGAATCAGTTGGGCGACCTCGACCAATTCAAGTCGGTCGTTATGCCAAGCATTCGTGCCGAGGTGGAGAAGTATCGCACACAGGGCATTCCGGTATATACGATGTGTTTGGGCGACAGCAGCTTCGACCTGTTCTGGTACGACTATATGTTCGACATCGGCGACTTCCGCTCGATGCTCGGCAAGGACCGCTATCCGACCATGCTCTTCCATACGATGGGTAACCACGACAACGACGGCGCAACGCCTTGCAACGCCGACACGGACTTCAACGCTACGGCACGCTATCGCGAGGTGTTCGGCCCGACCTATTACTCGTTCAACATCGGTGGCGTACACTACATCATGCTCGACGACATCCGCTACATCAACCAGTCGAAAGATGGCATGAAGCAGGGTAAGAATATCGTCGGCACGCGCAACTACGACCACATCGTAACCGAGGAGCAGAAGGAGTGGTTACGTAAGGATTTGGCACTCGTGGCCGACAAATCGACCCCGATTGTTGTAGGTTTTCACTGTCCGGTTTACCGATTCATAACCGACAACTCTACAAAGTTGCGCTCCTACTTCCAGAACGAGGAACACAAGCGCGACATGGCTCCGGCACTCGCATTCTCGGAACTCTTCAAGGAGTTCGACGAGGTACACTACGTATCAGGCCACACCCATAAACTCTACACAACACGCTGCAAACGCGACACCCGATACCCGGTTTTGGCCAATACCATCGACCACAACGTGGGCGGCATCTGCGGTGCGTGGTGGTTCACCGGCGCACACGGTGGTCTGCACCTTGCTCCGGACGGTGCTCCGGCAGGTTTCAAGGTGTTCACCATGAACGACAAGAACATCGAGTGGTACTATACGTCGATAAACGACGGCCCGCAGAAGCAGTTCCGCACGTTCGATCTCAACGAGGTGAAGCGGTACTACGAAGAGAGTGGCGAAGTGCAGATATTCCTCCAAAACCACGACAAACGTACGCGATTCGACCACTCGGAGCCAAACCACGTGGCAATCCACGTATGGGATTGGGACCACGATTGGAAAATCTCGGTCAAAGAGAACGGCGTGGAGTTGCCTATCGAACATTATCCGATGGAGAATCCACAATACACCGTTTCGTACTACATTCCAAAGAGCGTATGGCGTCGCGCACTCTTCGTCAAGCGTTATAACGCACCGGAGAAGACCGAGCATATGTTCCACGTGACGGCTTCGGCACCAAATACGACACTCGAAATCACGGTTACCGACCCATTTGGTCGCACCTACACCGAGACTATGACGCGTCCGAAGGCTTTCTCGAAAATGATGCGCTAACACCAACACGACAACTATTAACATATACTATACTTTTGTATCTATGAACAAAGATTTTGTAATTGGTCTCGATTACGGTTCGGATTCCGTCCGTGCTATCCTAGTCAATGCTCACACGGGCGAACAGATTGCCGAAACGGTACACAACTACGTGCGTTGGGCAAAGGGTATGTATTGCGATGCAGGCGAGAGCCGTTTTCGCCAGCATCCGAACGACTATCTCGAAGGTCTGCACGCTGTTCTGCACGGTATTCTCGACCCTCATCCGGATATTGCGCCACTCGTGCGTGCTATCTCGGTCGATACGACGGCAAGCACGCCGTGTCTGACGGACGAGCACCTACAACCACTCTCGCTGCGCGAGGAGTTTAAGGACGAGCCGGATGCAATGTTCGTTCTTTGGAAGGACCATACGGGCGTAGCCGAAGCAGCAGAAATCGAGCGTGCATGCGCCGAGTCGCCCGTAAACTATACGCAGGTATCGGGCTACCACTACTCGGCCGAGTGTTTCTGGGCAAAGGTGTTGCATCTGCTGCGCACCAACCCTGCAATCCGCCGCGAGGCACGTTCGGTCATCGAGTGTAGCGACTACATCACCGCGACACTCACCGGTACGACCGACCCTGCACAAAACCGCATGGGCCATTGTAACGCCTCGCAGAAGATGTTCTGGTCGGAGGATTGGGGTGGATTTCCGCCAGAGGAGTTCTTCGCCGCAATGGACGAGGCTCTTGTTCCGATTCTTCGCACGATGAACGCGGGCAAATACACCTGTGATAAGCCATACGGCAAGATTTCGGCCGAGTGGGCAGACGAGTTGGGTCTCAGTCGCGAAGTGATTGTCGGTTGCGGCAATGTCGATTCACATCAGGGCGCAATCGGCGCAGGTGTGGCATACAAGACCGCAATGATAAACCTCGGTACGTCGGGCTGCTGCATGTTCGTCATTCCGCACGAGCAGTTGCAGGGCCGCATCATCGACGGCGTGTTCGGTCAGGCGGATAGCTGTATCCTGCCGGGATTGGTCGGTTTCGAGGTGGGTCTCTCGGCTTTTGGCGATGCGTACGCATGGCTGCGTCGCACGTTGGCATATCCGACGCTCGAAATTCTCGCCAAGAGCACAAAGGTCGATGCAGCAACACGCGAAGCGTTGGTGGCAGAGATGATGGACAACATCCTCATTCAACTCGGCGAGGATGCCGCGAAGTTGCCTCACCGCTTGGATGCACCGTTTGCTACCGATTGGTTCAACGGTCGCCGTTCGCCGGAGCCAAATCAGAATCTGTGGGGTTCGCTCATGGGTCTGCGCCTATCGACCGGTGCACCGGAACTCTATTATGCGATTGTCGAGGCGACGGCCCTCGCAATGAAGACCATCGTCGATCATCTGCGCGAGCGCGGTATCGATTTCGACTCGTTTATCGGTGTGGGCGGTATCTCGCAGAAGTCGCCTTTCGTAATGCAGATGCTCGCGGACGCCATCGGCAAAGATATTCACGTCTCGGAGTGCAAGCAATCGTGCGCACTCGGCTCGGCCATCTGCGCATCGGTCGTAGCAGGTATCTACCCTACAATCGAGGATGCACAACGCGCGCTGTGTCGTCCGATAATCCGCACCTACTCGCCTGATGCCGAGCATCGAGCACTGCTCGAAAAGCGCCACGCGATGTACCGTGCCGCAGGCGTGTTCACCGAATCACTTGTAAAATAAGTTTTATCCAAATTTTTCATAAAAACACAAACAAATGAAAACCATTAAAGAATCTGCACGCGAACTGAAAGTGCGTGCCGAAGTTGATGTGTTGGTTGTTGGCGCAGGCCCTGCCGGACTGATGGCAGCCGAGGCAGCAGCACAAGACAAATCCCTCAAAGTTATGTTGCTCGAACAGCGTGGCTATTTGGGCGGAAACCTCACAATCGGTCTGCCTATTCTTTCGTTCCTCGGACCGAAGGGCAACCAGGTAATCAAGGGTGGCGCACAGCGACTCATCGATCGCCTGTGGGCAAAGGGCGCAGCAAGCGAGCACAAGAGATGTGCAAACCACATGTCGCTTACCATTATCGACCCTGACCAGACGAAGAGTACGGCATGGGACATTATGGATGATGCAGGTGTCGAGGTATTGCTTTACGTCTTCGTTACCGACACCATCGTCGAGAACGGTCGCGTGAAGGGTGTAATCATCGAGAGCAAGGCAGGTCGTGAGGTAATCCTCGCAAAGACCATCATCGACTGTACGGGCGATGGCGACGTAGCCTTCCGCGCAGGTGTGGAGTGCACGAAGGGCGACGAGAACGGCGGCATGCAGCCACCGACGCTTATGTACCTGATGCGTGGCGTAGAGATGCAGAAGTTGCGCGATGCTATCTGCAACGAGCCGGAGAAGTACGACATGGATGTTATGCCACCGGCACAGTTCCGCGAGGGTAAGTTCATCACCGTAGGTCTGCGTGGTTGCATCCTCGAAGCACAGAAGCAGGGCTACAAGGTTCCCGTAGCGCGCACCATCCTCATTACGGGTTTGAACGACGACGAAATCTGGGTAAACATGACCCGCGTGAACGGTGTCGATTCGACCGATCCGGCAAGCTACACTCGCGGCGAGCACGACGCACGCCGTCAGATGTACGAGGTGACGGACTACCTGAAAAACTTTGTTCCTGGCTTCGAATCGGCGTGGATTGAGCGTTCGGCTGCATTTATGGGCATCCGCGAGAGCCGCGTGATTGTCGGTAAGTATGTGATGACCGCAAAGGACATCTTGGAGCAGAAGTCGTTCGACGACGTTATCGCTGTTGCAGGTTATCCGGTAGATATTCACCACGCACAGGGTGGCGACTGCACGATGCTCTTCTGCGAGGATGCATACGATATTCCATACCGCGTTTTGGTGCCGGAGCATATCGAGGGTCTGCTCGTTGCAGGTCGTTGCTCGTCGATGGACCACGAGGCAATGGCCGCAACCCGCGTAATGTCAACCTGTATGGCTCTGGGCGAGGCAGCAGGTGTGGCTGCTCGCGTAGCACTTGCTGACGGTGTTGCTCCATCGCAGGTAGATGTAAAGAAGGTACAGGATGCGCTCCTCGCAAACGGTGCATATCTTGGCGAATAATAGGTAACTAACGATTAAAAAGAAGCAAAAGATATGAAGACATATTTGGAACCGGCACGCGAAATTCCGGTACGTGCCGAAGTGGATGTTCTGGTCGTAGGCGCAGGCCCTGCCGGACTTATGGCTGCCGAAGCGGCTGCAAAGGGTGGCAAAACAAAGGTTATGTTGCTCGAATCGCGCGGTTTTTTGGGCGGTAACCTTATTCTCGGTCTGCCGATTCTCTCGATGCTCGACGCCGAGGGTAACCAGATTATCAAGGGTGCAACAGGCAAGTTCGTCGAGCGTCTGCAAAAGCAGGGCAAGGCAACCGGCCACAAGCGTTGTAAACTCCACATCTCGCTGACGATGGTCGATCCCGAGGCGATTAAGACGCTCGCATGGGAGATTATGGACGAAGCGGGAGTCGAGGTGTTGATGTACGTAAACGTAGTCGATACGCTGGTCGAGAATGGCAAGGTTACGGGCGTAATCATCGAGAGCAAGGCGGGTCGTGAGGCAATCCTCGCAAAGACCGTTATCGACTGCTCGGGCGACGGCGACGTAGCATTCCGCGCAGGCGTTGAGTGCACGAAGGGCGACGAGCGTGGCCGCATGCAGCCACCGACGCTGATGTTCTCGATGCGCGGTGTGGATATTGCACAGGTGCGCGACAATGTGGTAAATCACTCGGACAAGTACGGTATGGACATCATGCCACCGGAGCAGTTCCGCGAGGGTAACTTCACGATGGTCGGCTACCGCGACCAGTTGAGCGAGGCTCGTGAGCGCGGCTTCAACATCACCGTTGCTCGTACAATCTTTATGACCGGCTTGAAGGACGACGAGTTGTGGGTAAATATGACCCGCGTATCGGGTGGCGATGCGACCGATCCGGTAAGCTATACACACGCCGAGCGCGAGTGCCGTCGCCAGATGTACGACGTAGCTCGCTACCTTATCGAGTACATCCCCGGCTTCGAAAATGCGTGGATCGAGACCGTTCCGCCATTCACCGGCATCCGCGAGACTCGCGTAATCGTCGGCAAGTATGTGATGACGAGCGAGGATTTGCTCGAAGCACGCCGCTTCGACGACGCTATCTGCGTAGCAAGCTATCCTATCGACCTTCACCACGAGGAGGGCGGCGACTGTACGCTCATCTACGGCAAGGGTTCGTACGATATCCCATACCGCACGCTCGTTCCGCAGCACATCGAGGGTCTGCTCGTTGCGGGTCGTTGTTCGTCGATGGATCACGGTGCAATGGCAGCAACACGCGTAATGTCAACCGTTATGGCTATGGGTGAGGCAGCAGGTGTTGCAGCTCGCGTAGCATTGGAGGATGGTGTACTGCCGTCGCAGGTTGATGTGAAGCGCGTACAGCAGCAACTCATCGAGAACGGTGGTTATTTAAGATAAGAGTCCAAGCAGATGAGAGCAATATTTGCACTTCTGCTTACGCTTGTTGCATTTGGTGCGGTCGAGGCAAAACGCCCCTCCGCACCAGTGCATCGCGTGATGAGTTGCAACATCCGCATCACAGGTCTGCCGGCCGACGAGGTCGATGGTCGCCGATGGGACGACCGCAAGGCTTACATGATTGAGGTTATTCGTCGTCAGAAGCCCGACGTTGTGATGATGCAGGAGGTGATTTACGACTCGTACGCCTACTGTCGCGAGCAACTCAAAGAGTACGTGGCATTCGGTTTCGAAGGCCCGGAGATGGACCCATACACCGAGGGTTACCACCTCATCGGCAAGAATGTAATCTTCTTCCGCCGCGATCGCTACGAAATGGTCTCGGCCGGAACGTATTGGCTCTCGGACGACCCCGTAATCGGAGGTAGCATCTCGTGGGGCACAAATCGTGCGCGTCACTGCAATTGGGTGCGCGTCAAGGACAAGCGAACCGGAAAACAGTTGCGACTCATGGATATTCACCTCGACCACAAGGTACAAGAGGCGAAACTCGAACAGGCGCGTCTGGTTGTTCGCGAGGCGGCACAATACGCCGACACATTCCCACAAATCATCTGCGCCGACTTCAACTCGAAGAAGCACGAGCCACAGGTGCGTCTCTTCATCGATAACGGTTGGCACGATGCGTATGACGAGTTGCACGATGGTCGCGAGTTTGGATACACGTGTCACGCGTTTCTCGGACCAAATCGCCCGTCGAAGCCCACACACGGCCGTATAGATTACATTCTCACGCGCGGCGAGGCACGCGCCCTCTCGTGCGAGATTCTCACCGAGCACCGCAACGGAATGTATCCATCGGACCACTACTTTATGGTGGCAGAGATTGAGTTATAGGGAGCGTATATTAAGGACTAATAAGTTGGAGGTGTCCATAAATTCCCTACCCCCCCCTAACAAAAAAACGGATTGAGCCACACTGACTCAATCCGTTTTTCGTTTTGCCCTCTCCGCACGAGCGTATCGCTGTACGGCGTGGCACACTAACCTATTTTGCAGGCGTTGCAGCCGGAGCGTCGGTGATACCCAACTCCTTCTTTACGGCCGATGCCAAATCTACGAGCAACGCAGCATCGAAGTATGCAAGCGTAGGGATACCCGTATCGAAAACTGCCGTATAACCGCCGGCCTTCGCAACCTTTGCGATTGCATCGTTAAGCTTCTGCTCGATTGGAGCTGCCAACTCGGCCTGCTTCTTCTGGAAATCCTCCTGTGCGATACGCTGAAACTCGGTGTAACGCTGCTGCAACTGCTCCAACTCCTGCGCCTTCATCTGCTTGATGGAAGCGGCCATCGTTGCCTCGTTCTTCTGGAACTCCGCATAACGGTTGTTGAACTCTACCTGAATCTGCTCCAACTGATCTTGAAGGTCCTTGCCAAACGATTCGAGGTTGGTCTGCATCTCCTTCGTCTCAGGCATTACCGCGAAAATCTCCGACTTGTTCACTCGTGCAAGTTTCTGCGCATAGAGCGTAGTTGTGCTCAAAGCCAGTGCAAGCACAAGGGTTAGTTTGATAATCTTTTTCATACGTTTTTGTCTGTTATTTTATTTGTTAAATTATTTTTTCAGTTGTGCAATGATCTGCTCCGTATGGTTTACGGCAGGCGAGCAATAGAGCATCGTGGCATTCGACGCCTTATCGAGCACCATATCGCAACCCTGCTCCACAGCATACTTCTCGATGGCTGCAAAGACGCGGTTTTGAATTGGCTGAATGAGCTCGATGCGCTTCTTCATCAGCACGCCGTCATTACCGAAGACCGACTCCTGATACTCGGCTGCCGCCTTCTCTTTTGCGAGAATCGACTGTTCGTACTGCGAACGTGTCGAGGCCAAAAGCGAACTCTTCTGCGCAACGTATGCGTTATATAGCGACTCTACCTCCTTATACTTGGCATCGACCGTCTGCTGATACTCCTTCGCCAACTTATCGAGCGTCGCGAGTGCCTCGTTATACTCGTCGATGGACTTGAAAATCTTTTCGCTATCGACAACGATATACTTCTGTGCGAATGTACTTCCGACAAACGCCAGCGCCAAAACCAATGTTGCAATTACTCGTTTCATAATTACTCCTCTCTCTCTTGTTTGTTTAACAATCATGGGGCTTTTTCTTCTCAAACGTTCTCCGCACCCAATATATTGTCTGTTTCAAATACGCTGCCAAAACTCACAGCCACCGATTAGAAGTTCTGACCGATAACGAAGTGGAATTGGCTACCGCTACGCTTGGTCTGGCCGGCCGGAGCATCGAAGCCCCAACCCCAATCGACACCGAGCATACCGACAATCGGCAGATAGAGACGCACACCGAGACCTGCCGAACGCTTAACCTTGAACGGCGAGAAGTCCTTCCACGAGGAGAATCCATTACCCGCTTCGAGGAAGCCGAGCACGTAGATTTGCGACGATGGTTTGAGGATTACCGGATAGCGCAACTCCAACGTATATTTGTTATACGCCACGGAGTACTTGCTACCCACAGGGTCCAAATCGCCATCCTCATAACCACGCAACGAGATGATATCCACACCGTAGATGTTGTAGCCCGTCATACCGTCACCACCGACCTGGAATCGCTCGAACGGCGATACCTTATTTTTATTATAGTGGCCGAGGAATCCCATCTCCGCCTTAACCATGAGCACGAGGTTTTGGTTGCGGGTGAGGGCCTGGAACCACTGTGCCTTGAATGTCCACTTATGGAACTCAATCCAACGGTAGCGCGACTGCTCGCTCATCGTCGGGTCGCTATAATCCTTGCCATCCCAAGCCGAGAATGGAGGTGTTGCCTGTACGGAGAGCGAAATGTCCGAACCGCGACGCGGATAGATTGGCTGGTCGGTCGAGTTACGCGAGAGCACCAATCGGAGCGACACCATATTCGCCTTACCGTTCGCCATCACGAACGAGTCGTAGCCCTTCAAGCCATAGTGCTGGTAGCCCAACTCGCCGTAGAACGTGAAGTAAGGGTCCGGCCACGAGAGTCGTTTACCGAGACCGACGGCTGCACCATAGGAACGGAAGTATGTGGTTGGTGTCTGCCAAACGTAGTAGGCATCGTTAGTCTCGGAGAGGTGGCCCGAGATGGTGAGCGAGTTCGGCTTCTTACCGCCCAACCACGGATCGGAGAAGCTTATCGAAAGCGCCTTATAGTATGTACCATTGGTCTGACCCGAAATCGAGAGTCGCTGATTCTGACCCATCGGGTACGGTTTCCAAGCATTCTTCTTGAAGAAGTTACGAATCGAGAGGTTGTTGAGCGTGATACCCACCGAGCCCACAAACGTACCCGAGCCCCAACCCGCAGCAATATTGAACTGGTCGGAAGCCTTCTCTTCGAGTGGCCAGTTGATATCGACCAAGTCGTTCGAGCCCGGTACCATCTTGATATCCGGCATAATCGCCTCCTCGTTGAAGTGCTGCATACCGGCCAACGTACGAATCGACTGCATGAGCAAGCTGCGGTTGTACAACTCGCCAGGACGGGTGTACAACTCTCGACGAATCACCTCATCATCGACACGCATATTACCCGAAATACCGACATTGTTGATGGTAAACTGGTTACCCTCAAACACCTTGATTTCGATATCGAGCGAATCGGTACCGATGATGGTCTCCGCCGGCTCGATTTGCGATGTCAGATAACCCTCGTTTTGGTAGAGCGTCAGCACCGACATATCGTCCGGATTCTGCTCCTTACCAATACCCAGACGTTTGTGAATCGACTTCTTGTCATACACGTCGCCACGCTTTACCGAGAGAATCTGTTTCAGATAGTCCGTGTCGTAACGCGAGTTACCAACCCACGTCACGTTACGAACGTAGTACTTATTACCCTCCTCGACATTGATATGGATGCCGAGTCGCTTATCGTCGATACGATATACCGAATCGGATACGATATTTGCATTACGGAAGCCACGCGAGTTGTAGAAGTCAATAAGCAACTCCTTATCCTCGGCATAATCCGGCTCCTTATACTTCGTATTCTGCCAGAACATAATGCTCGGCTTGTGAGTCTTCTTGAAGGTACGACGCAGGCGGTTCTCCTTGAAGGAGTGGTTACCCGAGAAGGTAATCTCGCCGACATGAACACGAGCGTTCTTCTTTACGTCAAACGTAACGTTCACACCCTGCTTGATAACCGTGTCGCTCTCGATTTTCGGCTCCACTTCGCAATTACGGAAACCCTTATCGCTGAAATGTTGCTTGATGAGTTTGATATTTTTGTCGATGACGTAGTCCGAGAGTTCGTGACCGCGTTTGAGTTTAAGTTCCGTGATGAGGTCGGCAGCCTTGGTCTTTGGCACACCCGTAATTGCCCAGTTGATGACGCGCGGACGCTCGGTGAGCATCACCTCCAAATCGACGCTGTCGCCCTCGATGGTTGCACCAATCTGGATATCCGAGAAGTAGCGCTGCATCCAGAGTCGGCTGGCAGCATTCTGCACGAACGAACCCGGCAAATAGACCGAATCGCCCGGAATCAGACCCGATGCCGAACGAAGAATGTCGTGGTTGAGATACTTCACACCGTGAATATTCACCTTGCGAAGGTAGTACATGCGGCGCTCGCCTTCGGTAAGATAAGCCGCACCCTCCGGCATCACAAAGCCATCGTCAGGATTCTCGGTGATTGCCACCGGACCCGTCGGACGCGCAGTTGCCGGACGGTTCATACTCTCGCGCAACTGCTCTCGCAACTCCTCACGCGCCTTACGACGCTCTTCGCGCTGCTGCTCCTTCTCTGCGGCCTTTGCACGTTTTGCATCGGCAGCCGTCTGCTCGGTTGCCGGTTCGGCTGTTTGGGCAAATATCTCTGTGTGCGACAACATTACGAGTGCCACTACCAACAAAAATACTCTCATCAATCGTCTCATTCGAAAACTATCTATTTTTTTACGTTCGGGCTACAACTTTCCGTATCGGCGGTCACGCTGGGCGAAGACCTCCATAGCCTCGAAAAATTCATCTTGTCTGAAATCGGGCCACATCGTTGTCGGGAAATACATCTCGGCATACGATGCCTGCCACAATAAAAAGTTGCTCAAACGGCACTCACCGCTCGTACGGATAATGAAGTCCGGATCGGGGATATCGGCCGTATAAAGCGAGCGGGCAATCATCGGCTCATCAATCTCCTCTGGCTGCAACTCTCCCTTCGCCACGCGTTGCGCAAGCGCGCGTACGGCGGCAGTAATCTCGTCACGCGACGAATAGTCAAACGCCAGCACAAGCGTCAGTGTCTGCCCCGCTGCCGTATCACTCTCGATGCGCGTCAGATGTTCGCACACCTTCTCCGAAAAGCGGTCGCGGCGACCGATAAAACGCACCTGTACACCCTGTGCAACGAGCTCCGGCGTCTCCGCCATCACACTCTTGCAGAAGAGTTCCATCAGTGCATCGACCTCCTCCTGTGGGCGACCCCAATTTTCGGTCGAGAATGCATACAACGTAAGGTAGCGAACACCGTAACGGCTCGCCGCCTTGATGCACTCGCGAACCGACTGCACACCCTCGATATGACCTTCATAACGCTCCTTGCCGTGGCTCTTTGCCCAGCGACCGTTGCCATCCATAATGATTGCAACGTGGTGCGGTATGCGCTTCATTGACTCCATAATAACTCGCAAATATATGACTTTTTTCCGAAATAATCGCCATTTCAGGGTGAATATCCAAAAAAACGTAGTTTTTTACTATCGGATATCAACTCCCCACATCATCTTATTCCGTAACGTGTCGTAAAACGAAATATTGTGCGGCACGGCCAAAGAGATATATCTTTCTGCTATTTCGAGCCGAATTTTCGCACCATCGCGTATCTCGAACGTGCGATTATCGGCCGAAATCGAAGCGACATTGTTGCGCGTACGAATCACAAGTTCGATGCGGCTCTGCTCGCCCATAACGATAGGTCGCATCGTGAGATTGTGCGGCGAGAGCGGTGTGAGAACAATGCAGCGACACGACGGCACCACAATAGGGCCACCCGCACTGAGCGAGTAGCCGGTCGAGCCGGTCGGTGTAGCGATAATCACTCCGTCGCCACCATAGGTCGAGGTATATTTGCCGTCGATGGCCGTCTCCACCGAAATCATCGTTGCACCAAGACGCTGCACCGACACCTCGTTCAGAGCATAGATTTGCTGCCGACGACCGTCGAACTCACCCTCGGCGCAGAGCATCGCACGACGCTCGAAACAAAGCTCTCCGGCGGCAATCGCAGCAAACACCTCCGCAATCTCACTACGTTGTGCAAGTGCAAGAAAACCAAGACGTCCCGAGTTGATACCCACCACCGGAACATCGCATCCACCCAGGCGATGTACGCCGTCGAGCAACGTGCCATCACCACCGTAGCACACCATCATAGCCTCACCGCACGGCTTGCCGATACTATCGCCGTAGCGGCACTCGACCGGAATGTGGCGTCCCACGAGCGACTCGACAAAATCGGCAAACTCCTCGTTCACCGCGTAGTCGAAACCATGACGCTCGATGGCCGCAAATATCTCCTCAATATCCTCCCCCGAGTGGCAAAAACCCTTTGGGCGTGAAAAAAGAATGATTTTCATCACTTGTTCTTCAAGAAAAATGTGTAACTTTACGACGACTAACGGCTCCTATGCCCGAAAAATCGTTTTGTGAATGCAAATATAACCATTTTATGACAAAACTCAGTGTAAATATAAATAAGATTGCCGTAATCCGCAATTCGCGCGGCGGCAATATGCCCAATGTGGGCAAAGCGGCTCTCGACATCGAGCGTTTCGGCGCCGACGGAATCACCGTTCATCCGCGTCCCGATGCCCGCCATATTCGCCACGACGACGTGCGCGAACTGAAACGCACGATTGCCACCGAACTCAACATCGAAGGCAATCCGGTTGGTGCGTTTGTCGATTTGGTGTGCGAAGTACGCCCGACACAGGTTACGCTTGTGCCTGATGCACCGGATGCGCTCACCTCGTCGGCCGGTTGGGACACACTGCGCCACCGCGAATTTCTGACCGAGATATGCGCCCGATTCCGCGCCCTGGGTATCCGTACCTCGATATTTGTCGATCCCGTAGCGGAGATGGTGCGCGGAGCGAAAGAGTGCGGAGCCGACCGTGTCGAACTCTACACCGAGGCATACGCCCGCGAGTATCCGAATGACCGCGAGCAGGCAATCGCGCCATACGTTGCAGCGGCCGAAGCGGCTCGCGAGTGTGGTTTGGGGTTGAACGCAGGCCACGACCTTTCGCTCGAAAACCTGCGCTACTTCATCGAGCGTATTCCGTGGTGCGACGAAGTATCGATTGGCCATGCACTCATCAGCGATGCGCTCTACTACGGTCTCGAAAATACGGTACAGATGTACCGCAGAGAGTGTTGCATAACAAAATAGCCGTAAGCGTGGAAGAGTCGAAGAATCCGTTATCGTTACCGATTTTCCGTCGTATCTCGCGCCTTGCCGACGAGCGAGGCGTGCAATGCTTTGTCATCGGCGGCTACGTGCGCGACTACTACCTACATCGTAAGTGTACGGACATCGACGTCGTAGTCGTGGGCAGCGGTATCGAGATGGCGGAGGCGCTCGGCAAAGAGTTGCGAACGAACGTGTCGGTTTTCAGACATTTCGGTACAGCCATGCTACGTGCCGATGGAGTGGAGGTAGAGTTTGTCGGCGCACGCAAGGAGTCCTACTCGCCCGACTCGCGAAAACCCCACGTCGAGGATGGAACAATCGAGGATGACCAACGCCGCAGAGACTTTACAATCAACGCAATGGCATGGTCGCTCAATGGCGCGACATTCGGCGAGTTGGTCGATCCGTTCGACGGAATGTACGACTTGGAGGATTGCATAATTCGCACACCGTGCGACCCCGACATAACCTTCTCGGACGACCCGTTACGAATGATGCGCGGTATCCGATTTGCCGCACAACTCGGTTTCGACCTCGAAGACGAAACCTTCGAGGCAATTCGTCGCAACCGCCACCGAATCTCAATCGTATCGAAGGAGCGAATCATCGTCGAACTCAACAAAATCATCGCTTCGCCCGTGCCGTCCATCGGCTTCGAGTTGCTGGAACTCACCGGTCTGTTGGAGTTGATATTTCCGGAACTACATCGTCTCGGCGGCGTCGAACGCAGAGGCAACCACGCCCATAAAGACAACCTGAAACACACGCTCAAAGTGCTTGATAATGTGGCGCGTCGCAGCGACGATATATGGCTTCGCTGGGCTGCGGTGATGCACGATATCGCCAAACCACAAACCAAATCATACGACCCACGTACGGGTTGGTCGTTCCACGGCCACGAGGTGCTCGGTTCGAAGATGGTGCCGGAGATTTTCAAGCGCCTGAAACTGCCACTCGGCGAACCGATGCGATTCGTGCGTAAGATGGTCTTTCTGCACCTGCGCCCGATAATTCTCGCCGAAGATATTGTTACCGACTCGGCCGTTCGCCGTTTGCTCTTCGAGGCGGGCGACGATGTGGAGAAGTTGATGCTCTTGTGCGAGGCCGATATCACCTCTGGTATCGAGGAAAAGGTAAAGCGTTTCCTGGACAACTTTACGCTGGTGCGCGAAAAGATGCGCGACTTGGAGGAGCGCGACCGTATCCGCAACTTCCAACCACCGGTTACGGGCGATATGATTATGCGCGAATACGACATTCCGCCATGCAGTGCCATCGGCGAGATAAAGGAGCTGATAAAAAATGCAATTCTCGACGGCGAGATTCCGAACGAATACGAGCCGGCTCACGCAATGCTCGAACGGTTGGCTGCTGAGCGAGGGTTGAAAAAAAGAGCAGAATAGAATTCCCAACAGGAGGAGTGTCGAAAATGAGGAGTGTCGAAAATTAAGAATTATTTTCGTTTTTACCATCGTCAATACTCTCCCTAAAAACAGAGAGAATTTAGGGAGATTGGGGAATTTAAGGAGCATAAAAACTATACACCGAAGCAAACCTCACAATCCACCTCCCCAACCATCTTAATCTCACCCATCCCCAACTCGCCACCCTCAACCACGCTGTGTCCGCCACTCCCAACCGCACCGTGTCCAGCATCCCAACCACGCTGTGTTCACCACCCCCAACCGCACCGTGTCCGGCATCCCAATCACGCTGTGTCCGCCACCCTCAACCACGCTGTATCCACCACCTCAACCACTCTGTGTCCGCCACCTCAACCACGCTGTGTCCACCACCTCAACCGCACCGTGTCCGCCACCAACCATGCGCCGACCAACCCACACAATCACCCTCAAAAAACTCAACTGCCCCACCTCTCCCCAAACTCATCCAACACCCTAAAAACAGCAAAATTTAGAAAATTAAGTAGTTTACAAGAGTCTATTTTTGTCAAATTTCACCCCTGTATATCAAATTTTACCCCTAAATCGGGCTTTTAGTACCCAGGAAGTGGGCCTTTACACCATTTATTTTGTCGGTTCGATTTCGTACTCCATCTTTGTATTCGAAATCGGTTGCACGGTTTCAAAGGAAAAATCGTTTTCGCCGTAGATTTCGAACATTGACCACGTGTGAATGATTGTGTGTCGAAAGATTGAAGGCATTGTTCGAAATCGTAGGCGAGGGGGTTGCTCCAAGCAACAAAGCTCCGGCAGAAGCGGACAGACGAGTCGGGGCGGATGGTTTTCGGATTTCCACTTCTTGTGTAAGGAAGGGTTATCATAGTAATAATGTGTGTGTGGTCGGCACGAACTCTCTTGCAGGGTTCGTGTCGATGTTTTTTACCCCTTTCAGACAAGAATTTGCACTATTGAGCCAAAATCAGTCGTTTTATAAACAAGATTTCGTATCTTTGTCCGTTAATACGTGTGTAAAGTTTAGATAAACTTTAAGCGACATCGAAAACTTCACCGAAAACGAAGAAGAAAAATATCTATGGAACTCAAAAAATTCAACCGTTGGAACACGCTGACCGGATGGGCGGTTTTCGCTGTGGCGGCGCTCACCTACCTGCTCACGATGGAGCCATCGTCGAGTTTGTGGGACTGTGCAGAGTTTGTTGCAACGTCGTATAAACTCGAAGTGGGACACCCACCGGGCGCACCGCTCTTTATGTTGCTCGCGCGTATCGCAACGCTCTTTGCGCCATCGACACACTACGTGCCGCACATGGTTAATGCAATGAACGGCATCGCCAGCGCATTCTGCATCTTGTTCCTTTTTTGGACAATTACCCACATCGCACGTCGCCTATACACGCGCGAAGGCAAGCCGCTAACCGAAGCCAACGCCATCGCAACGCTCGGCGCGGGCGCAGTGGGTGCACTCGGCTATACGTTCACCGACACGTTCTGGTTCTCGGCTGTCGAGGGCGAGGTTTACGCCCTCTCGTCGATGTTTACTGCATTGGTCGTGTGGCTGATGCTCAAATGGGAGGAGCAGGCAGACGAGCCGCACGCAATGCGATGGATTGTGCTGATTGCCTACCTGATGGGGTTGTCGATTGGCGTACACATCCTCAACCTGCTGACGATTCCGGCCTTG
>JAFNYX010000095.1 GCA_017654125.1 Alistipes sp.
AACTATGACAAAGGCAGATATCGTTAGCGAAATCGCTAAAAAGACCGGCGTAGAGAAGGTTCAGATTCAGACTATCGTTGAGGCATTTATGGAGGAGGTTAAGGAGTCGCTCGCAAACGAGCAGAATGTATATCTCCGCGGTTTTGGTTCGTTCATCATTAAGAAGCGTGCACAGAAGGTTGCTCGTAACATCTCGAAGAACACGACCATCACTATCCCTGCACACAACATTCCAGCTTTCAAGCCGGCAAAGACTTTCGTTTCGAAGATTAAATAATTCACCTTATAAAACATTACAACTATGCCAAACGGAAAGAAGCATAAGCGTCACAAGATGGCGACCCACAAGCGTAAGAAGCGTCTGCGCAAGGATCGTCACAAGAAGAAGTAATGTGCCGGCGGCATATTGCTTGTGAATAGGTTTAACGCTAAACGGGTTTCGTGCCCTTTTAGCGTTTGCCTATTATTTTGAGGTCTGTAAAGACCTCTGTGTAGAGAAAATCTAATCATAGTTTTACAGATGAACCGAGAACTAATTGTAAATGTAACATCCACCGAGATTAACATTGCGCTCTGTGAAGACCGCAAGCTCGTTGAACTCGGCAAGGAGGTGGCGCAGACGGGTTTCTCCGTTGGCGACATCTATCTCGGCAAAGTGCGTAAAATTATGCCCGGACTCAATGCCGCGTTCGTCAATATCGGTCATGAACGCGACGCTTTTATCCATTATCAAGACTTGGGAACACATTTCCCTTCGCTCGATAAGATTGTCGATAGTCACACGCCGGGTAAGCGAGGTGTGCGTCTCGAAACGATGAAACTCGATGCGGGGTTGGAGCGCGATGGCAAGATTGCCAATGTGTTGAAGGTTGGCCAGATGGTTATGGTACAGGTCTCGAAGGAGGCCATCTCAACCAAAGGCCCTCGCCTGACGTGCGATATTTCGCTTGCCGGTCGCAATATTGTTCTCGTCCCATTCTCGTCGAAGGTCTTTCTTTCGCAGAAGATTCGCTCGAACGAGGATAAAAAGCGGTTGAAACGTGTGGCAGCCGGTGTGCTGCCGAAGAATTTCGGAGTCATCATCCGTACGGCTGCCGTTAATGCTACCGACTTGGATGTCGAGCAGGATATTTTGGCAGCGGTGGAGAAGTGGAAGAAGACCTGCCAGCAGATTCGTCGCCATCAGGCGCCGGCGTTGCTGATGGGTGAGATGAGTCGCGCAAATACCATCATTCGCGACAATCTCGACGGCTCGTTCTCGCAAATATGCGTGGATGACGAGGCGATGTACACCGAAATCCGCAACTACATCCGCTCGGTCGATCCCGAGAAGGAGAAGATCGTAAAATTGTATCGTGGCTCGGTGCCTATATTCGATAATTTCGATATATCGCGCCAAATCAAGTCGTTGTTTGCCCGCTACGTGTCGCTCAAACGAGGTGCATATCTCATCATCGAATCGACCGAGGCAATGAACGTCATCGACGTCAATTCGGGCAATCGAACAAAAGCCGACGATAATCAGGAACAGACGGTGCTCGAAGTCAATCTTGCAGCAGCGGCAGAGGTTGCACGCCAATTGCGTCTGCGAGACTTGGGCGGTATCGTCATAATAGACTTTATCGATATGCACAAAGCGCAGAGTCGCCAAATGCTCTACGACGAGATGACTCGTCTGATGGCGACCGATAAGGCGAAGCATACGATATTGCCGCTGACGAAGTTCGGACTGATGCAGATTACGCGTCAGCGAATCCGACCGGTAGCGGTGCGTGAAACAGAGGACATCTGCCCGACGTGTGGAGGTACGGGCAAGATTGAGCCGACCGTATTGCTTGATCGTAAGATTGAGAACCAAATATCGTTACTTGTTCAGGACCACCATCAGCGTTATATCCGATTGGTTGTGAGTCCGTACGTTGAGGCTTTTCTCAACAAGGGCTTATGGTCGTTGCGCCGCCGTTGGATGGCACGCTACGGCGTATGGCTCTCGGTGAGAGCCGACCAAAGTCTTGGAGTGGTCGATGTGAAGTATCTGGACCGAGAGGGTAACGATTTGCTTGCGATAGAACCGGTCGGAAAGATGCGTCGTCGCAAGAGATAGCGAGAGGCGGCGAGACAGGGCATAAGCATAGCCGATAAAATGGTTTAAGAGAGAGGGGCAGGATAGATAGAAGATGCGTTGAGGCAACGCGCCGATAGTAACGCGCAATGTCGTAAATGTTATAGTCGAAGGCCGGAGATTGAAGAGAGAAAAGGCTGAATCAGACGAAAAGCAGAAACCCATTTTCGAAACCCCTGCTCAAAGCATAACCAACCATAAAGAGTATGCACGAAATATTGTGTGCTGCGGAGCGTACAACGGCGCTTGCAGCATTGCAAAAAGAGTTGAACGTGAAGAGCAACACCGTCTATCTTAACGAGTTAGTCGGCGGGGCTCTTTCGTTTTATATGGCAGCGGCGGTGGCTCGTCAGGGTGGTCTGCATGTGCTTGTGGCGGAGGATAAGGATGCCGCAGCGTATGCGATGAACGACCTTTATGCGTTGCTCGACGAGCGACGTGTGTTGTTCTTTCCGTCGAGTTATAAACGCTCGATTGTCTATGGTCGCGAGGAGCAGGAGTGTGTTGTTATGCGTACAGCCGTGCTGAACGGTGTGCGGAGTTTGGCGGATGACGACTATTTGGTTGTGTGTACCTATCCGGAGGCGTTGGCAGAGGGTGTTGTTGATGAGCAGCATCTGCACTCGCAACGGATTGCAGTGGGCGAGCGTGTGAAAATTGCCGAGCTGGTCGATATGCTCGACGAGATGGGCTTTACGCAGGTCGATTTTGTCTATGAGCCGGGTCAGTATTCGGTGCGTGGCGGTATCGTCGATGTCTTCTCGTATGCCGAGAGCCGTCCCTATCGACTTGACTTCTTTGGCGATGAGGTGGAGTCGTTACGCCGTTTCGAAATTTCGAATCAACTTTCGTGCGACCGCTTGGAGAGCGTCGATATTATTGCAAATACCAATCGTGCTGAGGGCGGACGTGTTTCGCTTGCCGCGTTTGTGGGTGAGGGTGCATCGTGGTGGTTCTATGATGCCGATCATGCTTTGCGACGCGTTGATGATGTGCGACGACGTGCGCTTGCCGATAGCGATGAGCCGGCGGAGTGTGCAACGATGCTCACCTCGCGAAAGGCTCTGTTGGAGGATATGGCGCAGAGTTGTCTGCTGATGTTGTGTAACAACATCGTAGAGCGTCCGGCGACAGCGACAATCGTGTTCTCAACTTCGCCTCAACCGAAATTCAATAAAAAATTTGATTTGTTGGCCGACGATGTCATTACGCATACGGAGGATGGCTATCGTTGCTATATCCTCTCGGATAACCGCGCACAGATGGAGCGTCTAGATAATATATTCCACCAGACGGGACGCCCGAATGTCCGCTTGGAGATGTTGCGCGTGTTGCTGCACGAGGGTTTTGTCGATCATCAAATGCGGGTGGTGTTCTATACCGAGCACCAAATCTTCGACCGCTATCAGCGTTATCGTATCAATGGCGAGATTCGTCGAGACGAGCAGATGACCATCGCAGAACTCAACTCGTTGCAGGTGGGTGACTATGTGGTGCATATGGATCACGGCGTCGGTCGTTTTGGCGGATTGGTCAAAATCGAGGATGGCGGTAAGTGGCGCGAGGTGATAAAAACTCGTGTACAAGGATGGCGATGTGTTGTTTGTGAGTGTCCACTCGTTGCGTCGCATTTCGCGCTATAAGAGTGGCGATGGTGAGCCACCGAAGATTTATAAGTTGGGTGGCAGTGCATGGCAGAAACTCAAAAATGCCACAAAGAAGGCGGTTAAAGATATTTCGCGTGAACTGATTGCTCTATATGCCAAGCGTAAGGCGAGTCCGGGTTTTGCTTTCTCGCCCGACACCTATCTGCAACAAGCACTCGAAGCGTCGTTCCAATGGGAGGATACGCCCGACCAGCAACGCGCTACGGAGGCGGTCAAGCAGGATATGGAGTCGCCGCGCCCGATGGATCGTTTGTTGTGTGGCGATGTGGGATTTGGTAAGACGGAGGTGGCGATTCGTGCGGCTTTCAAGGCGGTGACCGATGGTAAGCAGGTGGCGGTGCTGGTGCCGACCACGATTTTGGCGTTGCAGCACTATCGTTCGTTTGCCGAGCGATTGCGCGATTTTCCAGTGCGTATAGAGTATCTGAATCGCTCGAAGAGTGCCAAGCAGACGCGCGAAATTATCGACGATTTGGCGCAGGGTCGCATAGATATTCTTATAGGTACACATAAGATGCTGGGGAGTGGAGTGCAGTTCCGCGATTTGGGTCTGCTTGTGGTTGATGAAGAGCAACGATTTGGTGTGTCGGCAAAGGAGAAACTGACCCAGATGAGCGTGAGTGTCGATACGCTGACGCTTACCGCTACGCCGATTCCGCGCACGTTGCAGTTTTCGCTTATGGGCTCACGCGACTTGTCGGTCATCTCGACTCCGCCGCCTAACCGTCAGCCGATTATCACCGAGTCGCATGTCTTCTCGGAGGAGTTAGTGCGCGAAGCGGTCGAGAGTGAACTTGCGCGAGGCGGTCAGGTCTATTTCATCCACAACCGTGTGGAGGATTTGATGCAGATTCAGGGGATGATCACGCGCCTGTGTCCGAAGGCGAGGGTGGCAGTGGCTCATGGTCGAATGAAGCCGGCAGAACTCGAATGCCTGATTATGGACTTTATATATGGCGAGAGCGATGTGCTTGTGGCAACCTCGATTGTGGAGAGTGGTGTCGATATTCCGAATGTCAATACGATAATTGTCAATAATGCCGACCGATTCGGTTTGAGCAATCTGCATCAGTTGCGTGGTCGCGTGGGACGAAGCGACCGTAAGGCATACTGCTATCTGTTGTCGCGTCCGGACGAGATGCTGTCGAGCGATGCACGCCGTCGTTTGCGTGCTATTGAGGAGTTCTCGGATTTGGGGTCGGGCTTCAATATCGCAATGCAGGATTTGGATATTCGCGGAGCGGGTAATCTGCTTGGTGCCGAGCAGAGTGGTTTTGTGGCGGATATAGGTTTCGAAACCTATCAGAAAATCCTGAATGAAGCCATTGCCGAGTTGCGTGCCGAGGGTCTGGATGTGGCAGGATTAAGCCGTGACGAACAGACGGTTGTCGAAGAGTTGAATTATGTCGATGATGTAACAGTGGAGTTGGGTGGTGAGTGTTGTTTGCCAGAGAGTTATGTGCGCCAACAGGCGGAGCGATTACGTCTCTATCGAGAACTCGATTCGATAACGGAGGAGCGTGCTCTGCAACTCTTCGAGGAGCGCCTTGTGGACCGTTTTGGTGTGCTGCCGCAACCGGCTCGCGAATTGCTCGATGTGGTGCGCCTGCGCTGGGAGGCATTGGCTCTCGGTATGGAGCGAGTTAAGGTCAAGAACGGACTAGCGATTGTGCAGTTTGTGGGCGATGATAAGTCGCCGTTCTATCGTAGCGAGCAGTTTATGGAGTTGTTGCGTCGCGTCACGTCGCACCCCGACCGCTTTGTGCTCAAACAGCGCGATGGTCGTCTGGCTATGACCATTCGTCGCGTAGCGGATGTCGCAGAGGCGGTAGTGGTGCTTAAATCGTTACGCACAACATCGGAAAAATAATATAGGAAGATTTTAACGGCGATATAGCCACACGATACCAAAAAAATAAACAATGCAAACCGTAAATTTAATTCTCGACACAGGCAATACTTTCCATAAAATCGCCGTTATGGATATAAACAACACCGTTTTGGAGGAGCGCATCATGGCAAATCTTACGGCGGAGGTTGTTGAAGAGCTTGTTGCTCGATACGCTCCTTCGCGAGCCATTGTCTCCTCTACTCGTGGCGATGCCGCCCGAAGTGTGGCGATGCTCGAAGCAAAGGTGCCGTAT
>JAFNYX010000096.1 GCA_017654125.1 Alistipes sp.
ATGCGACCAAAAAAAATTGTATTTGAGATGAGGGCGCAACAATCCAAAAAATCAGAGGTGATTGTGGGAATTTTTTGCCAAACAAGAAAGCGAGTCCGCAGCATACTTGACGTATGTAAGGAACTCACTTATCGCAGATTTGGTCATGCGACAAAAAAAATTGTATTTGAGATGAGGGCGCAACAATCCAAAAAATCAGAGGTGATTGTGGGAATTTTTTGCCAAACAAGAAAGCGAGTCCGCAGCATACTTGACGTATGTGAGGAACTCGCTTATCGCAGATTTGGTGAAAAATTCACCAATCAGAATGATTTTTTAATTCTTACTTAACCTCTTCAAACTCAACATCCTCCGGCTGTGCCTGCTGCTGACCCTGCTCGGATGCGCCACCCTGCTGAGGGCCCTGCTGTGCACCCTGCTGCTGTTGCTGTGCAGCGTAAATATCCTGCGAAGCTGCTTGCCATGCGGCATTGAGGGCCGCAATAGCAGTGTCGATAGCTGCAATATCGGCATTCTTATGTGCCTCCTTCAACTGTGCGAGTGCACTCTCGATTGCCGACTTCTTGTCTGCCGGAATCTTGTCACCATACTCTTTGAGCTGCTTCTCGGTAGCAAAGATATTCGAATCGGCAGCGTTAATCTTCTCGATACGCTCCTTCTCCTGCTTATCCTTCTCCTCGTTAGCCTTTGCTTCATCACGCATGCGCTGAATCTCCTGCTCGGTCAGACCGCTTGATGCCTCGATACGAATCTTCTGCTCCTTGCCCGTACCCTTATCCTTTGCCGATACGTTCAAAATACCGTTGGCGTCAATATCGAACGTCACCTCAATCTGCGGAACGCCACGCGGCGCAGCAGGGATGCCGTCCAAGTGGAAACGACCAATGCTCTTGTTATCTTTCGCAAGCGGACGCTCACCCTGGCATACGTTAATCTCTACCGATGGTTGATTGTCGGCAGCCGTCGAGAATACCTCGCTCTTGCGAGTAGGAATTGTGGTGTTTGCCTCGATAAGTTTGGTGAACACGCCACCCAAAGTCTCGATACCGAGCGAGAGCGGAGTTACATCCAGCAGAAGCACGTCCTTAACCTCGCCAGTGAGTACACCACCCTGAATCGATGCGCCGATAGCCACAACCTCATCCGGATTCACGCTCTTATTAGGGGTCTTGCCGAAGAAATCCTCAACAATCTTCTGGATGGCAGGGATACGGGTCGAACCACCAACGAGGATTACCTCGTCAATCTGCGACGCCGACAGACCTGCATCACGCAAAGCGATACGGCACGGCTCAATGGTCTTCTGTACGAGGTGGTCGCACAACTGCTCGAACTTCGCGCGTGTGAGCGTCATTACAAGGTGCTGCGGAATACCGTTGATAGGCATAATGTACGGCAAGTTGATTTCGGTCGATTGCGACGACGAGAGCTCAATCTTTGCCTTCTCGGCAGCCTCCTTCAAACGCTGCAAAGCCATTGCATCGTGGCGCAAATCTACGCCATGCTCTGCTTTGAACGCCTCGGCCATATAATCAATGAGAACGTGGTCGAAGTCGTCACCACCGAGGTGTGTATCACCATTGGTCGATTTAACCTCGAATACACCGTCGCCCAACTCCAAAATCGAGATATCGAACGTACCGCCACCCAAGTCGTAAACGGCAATCTTCATATCCTTGTTCTTCTTATCCATACCGTAAGCAAGTGCTGCTGCGGTCGGCTCATTGATGATACGACGCACTTTCAGACCTGCAATCTCACCTGCCTCTTTGGTTGCCTGACGCTGCGAGTCGGAGAAGTATGCCGGAACGGTGATTACTGCCTCCGAAACCTCCTGACCGAGATAGTCCTCTGCGGTCTTTTTCATCTTCTGCAAGATGATAGCCGAAATCTCCTGTGGCGTGTACTGACGGCCGTCGATATCGACGCGCGGCGTGTTGTTAGCACCCTGAACGATGCTGTACGGAGCACGCTCGATGTCGTTCTGCACCTTATCGTAACGCTCACCCATGAAACGCTTGATGGAGAACACCGTACGCTTCGGGTTGGTGATTGCCTGACGCTTTGCAGGATCGCCCACCTTGCGCTCGCCGCCATCCGTAAACGCAACAACCGACGGAGTTGTACGATGACCCTCCGAGTTAGGAATTACAACGGGCTCCGAGCCCTCCATTACTGCCACACACGAGTTGGTAGTTCCCAAGTCAATACCAATAATCTTTCCCATAGTTTTCTACTGTTTTTATTTTTATTATTTTGTTTGTTTTCGTTTTATTCAACACCCCTATACGGCGTTTGGCATACTATCGAGCAAACCTCTTGCCAAACCC
The DNA here is from genome assembly GCA_017654125.1 of Alistipes sp. Taxonomy (GTDB): domain Bacteria; phylum Bacteroidota; class Bacteroidia; order Bacteroidales; family Rikenellaceae; genus Alistipes. The sequence goes on from JAFNYX010000096.1 coordinate 2,331, forward strand.
GATTTTCTGCCAAAAACCCGCATCGCGCCACGCATCCTATGCCAAAAAGAGCGCAAACGGACAAAAAGTATGACAAAATGGCAGTAGTTTTTCAGGAATATATAGAGAGAGGGAGCGCGAAAGGAATTAAGAATGATTTACATTCTTTGTCGCCTTTGTCCACAACAAATTCTACCCGCGCTATATGGGGAGGGGGGGGGAAAAAAATAAGCGCGACCTTTTTCGATCGCGCCTATTACGCCCATAAAAGAATTAGTCTCTAAAACCTTTTATTTTCTCAAAGAAATCCAAAAAAAGATGGCACGCATCTGCGCGCCACCTTATCACGGAAAATATGACGGTAAAAATACTATTTAATACCGTGCTTTGCCAGAATATCGACAATCGGCTGCTGGATAGCATCAGCCCAACGCTTGTAGCCCCACGAGCATGGGTGAACACCGTCGGCCGAAGTCATAAAGTCGGTACCGGTCTGGTTCTCAACATCCACGAAATATACATTCTTATACTCCTTGCAGATGGTCTTCATCAAGTCATCAACATAAGCCATACGAGTTGCCTCCTTCTTCTCGGCCTTCATATCGAACAGGCGACCGTCACGATAGATGGTGCGAAGGAAGATAACCGGAGCCTTCTTATTCTTGGCACGAATCTCGTCAAGGAACGGACGAATACGCTCGCCAATCTGCTCAACAGTTGGATTCGAGAATGCGTCGCAGATATAAGCATCAGCCTTCGTGCCGGCCAAAATCTCGCCCATCACGCGCTGCAACTTACTATTACCCGACATACCGAACGAGCAGAGGTACAAGCCCGTCTGACGCGACAAGAATGCAGGATAGGTCTGACCTGCACAAGTTGCGCCCGAGCCGTGCGTAAAGCTCGAACCAAAGATTGCGATACGGTGGCGGAACGGATTCTCCATAGCGCGCAACTCGGCACCCTCAGGAACACCAATCTTCAACGAGGTAAGCTCCGAGAAGAGAGGCAAATAGAGAATGCAACGGTGCATCGAACCATCCATATTGCCAATCACCTTCAACGGTTTGCTACGGTTGTAGTTGCCCTCCTTATCGTGGCCACCCTTATTCACCTTCGATGCAGCCCATACGAACTCGCCCTGGTGCTCGATATAGAGGTTAAAACCTGCACCTGCGGTCTCCGGCATAGCACGGCTAAACGAGATGCGGCCATACTCTGCCTGCACCCAAATCTCCTTGGCATCCGTCTCAAAGCAGATTGCCTGACCAGATGCTGTAATGAGGAGGTTCGCCTCCGTCTTGTTGAGTTCCGGATAGTTAGCCACCTCAACGCGGTGGTAAGGATTGGTCGTCTGGCACATCTTACCGATGTGAGTCAGCGACTGTGCATCAACATAGTTGATTTCAGGTTTCTGTGCTACCGCTACGCCCACCATAAGAAGGAGCGAAAGAGCGGATAAAATCATTTTTTTCATTGCTGGTTATTTGTTAGGTATATTCTGTAAATTAGTAATCGGTTTCTACTCGGCCCGTTTTTATAATAAAAAAGAGCCCATAACCAAAACGGCTGACGGGCTCTCTCTTTTCAACCTACGGGGAAACGGAGACTCGCCCCACCCGATTCGGCCGATTATTTCTGTTCGTTAAGAATACGCATTGCAGCATCAAGGATTGCCGTATCGTCCAACGTAACGACACCTCCGTCCGGACCCTGCTCAAAGTGAACTCCTACGCCGGTCTTCGCATCAAAGTGCTTGCCACCAAAATAGTTACGTACGCTATCTACGTCGATTCCGAGTTCGTCTGCAATGCGCTGTGAGCTGCCGCTTGGAAGTCTGTCCTTGATGCGGCGCAATTCATTAAATGTGATAATCATAACTTGAAGTTTTTTAAGTTTATATTTTCGTTTTTTTACACTATTGCGTTTTTCGCACTACTAATTTACTGCTTTTTTCGTAATGTGCAAAATTTTCGTCGCTCTTTTGTGTAAAAAATTGCTTTTTTAGCTCTTTTGACGCGGTTATCGGAAGTCCACCAACTCGTAATCGGCATATTTTTCGCGCACGAAACGAGGCAATAGTTCACTCCATTTGCTGACGCTTTTCAAATGAACATCAATCGCCCCCTCACTCGATATATAACGTATCTGCGCAGGCATTCGCCCCTCAACATCCGCAACAATCAAAATTCGCTCCGACGAGCCACTACCATCTCTTGGAATAAGTCGCACGGCACGTCGCCCTTCATACTCCGCCGACTCTGCCACATAATCTTTCAGCAGGGCCGTAAAACCGCGAGTCGGATTGCTCACGATATCGCTACCTAGCGATTCGACGCCATCGACCATAATTTCACGCTTCGTGGCATTCACCTCATATTTCACACCATCCGCAACGAAGAGTTCCACGTCATCCGCCGCCAAATAAAAATCCGTTCCGTTCACGACATATCGTCCCACAACGGAGTATCCCTCCGCTACAACATCAAACTGCACCTCGTAGCACCCCAACGCCGCCATTGCACTCTCCATTCCGCACAACAGCTTCTCGGCAGCCTCTTTGTCGGAGGATTGGGCCCGCAACGGCAGCACCACACACGCAAATGTGCAGAACGCAACCAACAAACGATACACTCTACTCTCCATGGCACCTTTTTATTTATAAAAGATCATCCCCCAACGTTTACGAAAGCCCCAACTCCTGCAACTTCGCTTCGAGCGATGGCATATCATAGAACTTTATTTCGCGTTGCTTGGCTCCGATTTGAGGACCCACGATGCCCGCCTTTTCAAGCTGCGTCATAATACGACCCGCACGATTGAAACCGACCTCATAGTTACGCTGGATATAGGAGGTAGAGATTTGGCCGCTCGACACCGCATCACGTGCAATCTCCGCAAAGAGCTTATCGTAACGGATTGGAGCACCGCTCTCCTCGCTACCGAAGTCGCTCGACGACGAGTCGCTAGCGCCTGCCTCCTCATAATCAGGTAATGCGTATGCCATACCGGTCGGTGATGGCTGTTTAGCAATGGAATTGACAATAGCCTCAACCTCCGCACCCTCGACCAATGCACACTGAATACGCGTAACTTCGCCATCCTTCGACAGCAACATATCGCCACGGCCGATGAGTTTATCGGCTCCCGGCTGGTCGATAATCGTACGCGAGTCAATCATCTGCATCACACGGAATGCGATACGCGCAGGGAAGTTTGCCTTGATACGGCCCGTAATGACATCCACCGATGGACGCTGCGTAGCTACAATCAGGTGAATACCCACGGCACGCGCCTTCTGTGCAAGTCGCATCACCGGCATCTCGACATCCTTCGCTATCATAATCAGGTCGGCAAACTCATCGATTACCACCACGATATACGGCATTATCTGTTCATCGTCCACCTCGCGATTACGCACCAATTCGTTATAACCCTTAATATCGCGCACTCCCGCATTACTACACTTAACCAAACGCTGTTCCATCTCAATACAGAGCGAATTTAGCGTATATACAGCCTTCTTCGGATCGATTACGATGGCACGATCCTCCGACGCCATCTTTGCCAAAAAGTGACCCTCCAACTTGGCATACGGAGAGAATTCGACCATCTTCGGGTCAATTAACACCAATTTGAGCTGCGACGGATCTTTGCGATAGAGCAACGATGTGAGAATTGCGTTCAGACCGACCGACTTACCCATACCCGTAGCACCTGCAACGAGCAAGTGAGGCATCTTTGCAAGGTCGAAGACAACGTTCTCATTCTGAATATTTCGACCAATAACCACCGGCAACTCACCCTTGAACGACTGGAATCGTTCGGAGCGCACAGCCGAGCGCATCGAAACAATCTCCTTATTACGGTTCGGCACCTCGATTCCGACCGTTCCGCGCTCCGGCATAGGCGCGATAATACGAATACCGCGAGCTTTGAGTGCTTGTGCAATATCGGGAGCCAAACTCTGAATACGCGAAATCTTCACACCCGCCTCCTGTACGATTTCATACAGCGTCACCGTCGGACCAATCGTCGCACGCATATCACGAATCGGAATACCGAAGTTGCCCAGCGTCTCCTCAATAAGATCTTTATTTTCGCGTATCTCATCATCCGAAACCACCGAGTTGGACATATAATCCTCCAACAAGTCTATCGACGGATATTTATAACCGCGTGTATGGTCGGGATCGAACGGACGACGGTCGGCCTTACGGTCGCTCACCTCCTTATCAGAATGCTCAGTTACCTCAATAACCTTAATATTCGACTGCTGCATTGTTGGCTCTTCCTCCTCCGGCTGTTCTGCCACGGGAGACTCCGCAACGACGGTAGCAGCGACCGGCTCGGCTGTCAGCGGAGTTGTCTGAATCGGCACTATGCCATCCTCCAACCGCTCGTTTGTATCCGCAGTTGGCTCCTCCTCTTCGACATACTCCTCATATATCTCTTCCGACTCATCGGTCGATTGCTCCTCGTCGGTCAGTTTTACGACATCTTCCGCATCGTCATCATCCGTTCTGCCACGCGTAATAAGTTCCTCTGCACGCTCGGCAAAAAGTTTACTACGATCTGCGACACCCTTACCCAGTCCGTTAATAATCTCAATGACGCGGATATTGATAAAGACGCCCGTCAAAATCCATCCAACAATTGCCACAATCCAACCGCCAATCGGACCTATAAACGATTTGAGCAGCGTCGCCAACTCAATACCAAATGCACCACCCCAACCGCTATGGAACATATCCCAACGGCCGGCGAAAATCAAGCCCAGAGTCAGCGAACCGAATACCGTAACGAGCAACAGCGAGAGTGCCGTATGATTCAGGTATCGCAGACGTTTCGAGATGATATGTATGCCGAGAATAATCGCCACAACAGGAATCAACAGGCCAAAGACACCAAACGAACTACCGATGAGCCAATGTGCGAGTTGTGCACCAACACGACCACAGACATTGCCCACCGAAGCGTCGAAACGCGGATTTTCGAGATCCGGCATATAAATCGCGGCATAGTCGCCTCGCCAATTCGAGAAGTACGAACACACTGCCACCAATGCAAAGAGACCGAGCATAACAACCAGCATACCCACAATCCACATCGTCGTACTTGCCGCCGAACGCTCCTCCGCAGCAACGGTCGTCCGTCCGCGCGATGCAGCCGGCGAACGACGCTCACCCTTTGTGACGCGTTTCACCTCTGTTTCGGCGTTATCTTTTTTTCTATTTTTCCCCATATTCCGTTGTATATATTTCGATTTACAAGCGACTTACACAGCGAGCGACAAACAAAAAATCGCACCGAACAGCGCAAGGCGATATTCGATGCGAAATTATAAAAATTTCGGAGATTTTACAATTTTTAGCTCGTAAGATTTCGAAACATTTTTCAATGAAGCCTCAAATCTATTTACCCTCACACAGCCCCACCTTCGTACGCAGGGCATTGATATACGGCTCGCCCGCCTCGCTCATAAACGTGTATGACGGCGCATGATTCTTGTCGGCTCGCAGATTGTGTTCATCGAGCAGATACTCCACGCGTCGTTCGACGGCATCCGCCGAATCGACAATCACTACCGGCCTTTCGCCAATAATACGCTCAATCACCTCGCGCAGGAACGGATAGTGCGTACATCCGAGTACGATACGGTCGGCTCCTGCATCGATTATTGGCTCGATTACACGGCGCACCGTCTCCTCCGTCTCCGGCTCACTCTCGCGACTCTGTTCGACAATCTCAACAAAGCCCTCTCCCACTACGGGCAATATTCGTGCACGGTCGGCATACTTGGCCGATGTACGACAAAACAACTCCCCATCAAGCGAACGTCGCGTAGCAAGCACCCCCACCACACCGCTCTCAGTCGACAATACCGCCGGTTTTACAGCTGGCTCCAAGCCTACAAACGGCACTGCGGGATATTGCGCTCGCAGATGTTCAACAGCGACAGCCGTAGCCGTATTACAGGCCAGCACAATCATCTTACATCCATGCGAGAGCATCTTCTCGACCGACTCGACCGTAAAGCGCAACACCTCCTCGTGAGGTCGTGCGCCATACGGGCAGCGTGCGCCATCGCCGAAATAGAGCAGCGACTCGTGTGGCAACTGCTCACGCAGCACTCTCCACACGCTTAAACCACCCATACCGGAGTCGAACACACCTATCGGATTATTATTCATCGCAGAGTCTATTTATAGAGTGTTGTTTTTTCGATGCTTCCCCTCCCCTTCAAGCAACTTCTAATACTCCTTGTCGAGTACATCACGCTTGATAAGGCGCAGACGATTCGTCAGTTCATTCTCCGAATAGTCGAAACTCTCCGTAAAATGGGTCTGTTCATACACATTACCATTCGAATCGCGTGCCACAACCTTAATTTCGCGAGCATCCGGATTTTTCAGCACACACTTATAGAGATGGTTACACTGTGTAAGGTAGCCCTTACGACCGCCACCATTCCACTTACTCTCGCCCTCGACCTTGCCGTAACTACGACCGATAACGCCGATATGGTAGCCGACAGCCCACCAATCGCGGCTCGAATTTGCTTCCGGAACACTATCTTTTGTCACCGGAATACGCTCCATCTCACCCGTCAGCACGCCATCCTCATACAGCTCCACCTGCCACGAAGCGTCTGCCATAAAGACATTAGCAAGCACCGTATCATGAGTGTATGGGAAACGGAACTTCTCAAACTCGCCACCAAACTCCGCATCACCGCGATACATACGAATCTGATACGAGATATCGTGACCCGTACCCTTATACCACCAATTCTTGATATGTGCGCCATCCACATCGTAAATCGTATAGCCATTAGGTGCGCCGTCGCCATTCACGCACGACCACCAGAACGCACCGCTCGCCGCACCGTGAACGTGCTCGAACGTGCCATATTTATTGACGTTATGGTTCATAAAATGGGTGTGGCCAATCATAATATGTGCCTCCTTAAACTCGGCGATAAGCTGACGCACCGCATCGCAATTCTTGCGCATACGGTTATAAAGACCGATATGCAGACAGAGAATCACCATCTTATCCTTCGGAACAGCTGCCAAATCCTGACGCAACCACTCCAACTGCTCGTCCGTAAAGCATGGATTTCCGTGCTCCTTATGGTAACGGAACTTATTCGGATTATCGTCGGCTATATAATCCTTCATCGAGACGATATGCACATCGCCTCTGTTCCACGAGTAGTTCACCGGACCAAAAACTCGCTCGAAAGCGCGCTGATATGCGAGATTATAGGTGCTCGTACCTTTACTGAGCGATACGGGCGGTTCGTCGAAATCATGGTTACCGATGGTTTGGAAGAAGAGCAGATGCGAATTGTCATACGACATCGCCTTACGCATCGGCTCCATCAGATAGTTGGTCTTATGTTTACCCTCCGTATAGACCATATCTCCCAACGTTACGCCATAACAAGGTACCGACTGCGCATCAACATAAGCACGAATATCAGGCACCGTTTCGCGCTCGAAACGCTTCACATGGAACGGACACTGCGCCTGCGGGTCGGAGACCATAATCAAGCGAAACTGCTTCTCGCCACCATCCTCGGCCGGCGTGAGCGTAAAGTTATATTTTTTTATCTTCTTGTCGAGCGTCACATAGAAATCCGGATGACCATCCTTGACATTCACCTTGTAGGCCGACGGTATCGAGTAGAAGATATGTACCGCATCACTCGACGTCGTCATCTTGTAACGACCTTTGGCATCCGTCTGCACACACGTAAATCCATCGCTGACCGTTACGCCCGCAACCGGTTTTCCATTCACGTCGGTAAGCATACCCGACACCTTCATCTGCGCTGATGCGGTAGCCGCCACAAGCAACACCGCAAACAATAAAACAAGTCTTTTCATATTTAGGTTCATTTTTAGGTTCATTCTATTTATTAACGATTCAGCAACGCCAAAATCTCGTCCACTACCTGCTCGTCGCTGCGCGTATCGCAATCTATCGTAACATCCGCCCGCACATAAACCGGCTCGCGTTCGGCCATATGCGAATGCATAAACGCCAAAAGTTCCTCATCGTTAAGCCCTCTAAATTTCGGTCGTTTCTGCCGACCATAAGGCGACAATCGCGGCAAGATACACTCCGGCGAGCGATGCAGATATACCGATAAGCCCAACTCCTTGATTCGATTCATATTATCGCTCCACACAGGCAGACCTCCGCCGGTCGAAACCACCACCTCGTCATCGTCGGCCGTTGTCTCCAATGCACGACGCTCACTTCTGCGAAAATACTCCTCGCCCTCGTAGTGCATTATATCGGAAATCGTAGCCCCCTCCGCACGTTCCACCTCGGCATCCGTATCGACAAAACGCAATCCGCCCCGACGGGCAATCTTGCGGCCAATCGAACTCTTGCCACAACCCATATATCCTATCAAATAGAGGCGCATAGGTTGCTAAAAGAGGTTTAACTGCTCGGGATCGACCGTTACGGCATCTATCTCGTTGCGGATAATCTCCAACGGTGTACCACTATTATCTATCGGAGCAATTGCCTCATCATCAATCATATCCGAAGCATCAATCTCCATATCTGCCATATCTTCCACGCCTTCCGTCGGTGGCAATGTCGGCTCCTCTGCCTCAGTCTCCTCCGCCTGCTCCGGCTCGATAAACGTCAGCGTATCAACATCATAGGTCGTCAGACGCTTGCCTTTCGCTTTGCGACTCTTAACGCCCACAAACTCATCGACCGAAATCTCATCCGCCGGACGAGTTGCCTGCGCACCCTTATAGGTTATGCGGAGCGTTGCACCAACCGCCGATGAGATACACACGAAGTTTGCCGTTCCATCCTCATCAAGGAACGATTGCAGACGATCGCTCGCTTCAAGCGGGAAGCGTTTCATGTAGTAGTAGCCCTGCTCACTATCGAAGTAGCAGAGATTATAGACACGATCGGCAACGTAACGCTCGACGTGAATTGTCTCGTCGGGGAAGTGTTGCGAGATATCGAATCCCGTCACATAGTATTGATGTTTCGAGGTCCAAACCACCAGACGGTCATCGCCCTTGAACTCGCCAATCAGACGACCACGACCATCACTATTTAGGCGACGGATATCGTCATCCCACCAGATATTCTGACCGCCAAGCGTCGATGTACCCTTCTCTTTAAGCACAATTTTGTGGATGCCGTAGCGCGAGAAGAGATTACCCTGACTTTGGCGACCCTTAATGGCGAGCGTCGAGAAGTCCAAATCGACAATCACCTTCTTCAAACGAGGACGCGGCTTAAAATAGACCTTCAACACCTCCGCCTCGCCATTCGGATTGACTGACATATAGAGCAAATCACTCTTCGGCGTGCCCTTTGTGAGGTTGTACTCCTTGTCGCGAGTAATCGAAGTGATGGCGCATCGTTTCATCATTATCGGACCATTTTTGCCGTCACGATAGAGTATATTGTAGATAGTGCGCTCGTCGTTACGCTTAAATACACCTATATAATATATATTTTTGTCGAAGAAACACTTGTCGGCAACCTTCTTGATGACATAGCGGCCATCTTTCAAGATAACAATCACATCATCAATATCAGAACAGTCGCATACATATTCGGCATCCTTCATCGATTTACCAATACCGAAGAAGCCCTCCGCACGATCGACATAAAGTTTCGCATTCGACACAGCCACTTTCGTCGCCTCAATCGAGTCAAACGAACGAATCTCCGTACGACGTTCGTGACCCTTGCCATACTTCTCGCGGATATGCTCGTAGTAGGCAATCGTATAATCGACAAGATGAGCCAAGTCGTGTTTCGTATGCTTGATATCCGCTTCAATCTGTTTGATTTCGTTATCCGCCTTATCCGAATCGAAACGCGAGATACGGATAAACTTCAACTCCGTAAGACGCTGCACATCATCGATTGTAACCTCGCGGCGCAACAACTTCTTGAACGGATCCAGGCCCTTATCCACCGCTTCGTAAGCCGCCTCGCGCGTCTTACAACCCTCGATGAGCTGATAGAGTTTATTCTCGATAAATATGCGTTCGAGCGATGCAGAATGCCATGCCTCGTTGAGTTCGTGCAGACGAATCTCCAATTCGCTGCGCAACAACGACTTTGTACGCTCGACCGAATGACGCAAAATATCGCTAACGCCCATAAATACCGGCTTGCGGTCGCGGATGACGCACGAGTTTGGCGAAATCGACACCTCGCACGAGGTAAAGGCATAGAGTGCATCAATCGTACGATCGCTCGACTCGTCGTTCGACACCTGCACGATAATCTCCGCTTTCTGTGCCGTATTATCGTCCACGCGACGAATCTTGATTTTACCCTTCTCGTTTGCCTTCAAAATCGAATCCTTCACCGACTCGGTAGTTGTCGAGAACGGAATCTCGGTAATGGCAAGCGTACGTTTATCAATTTTCGAAATCTTGGCACGCACCTTCACCACGCCGCCTCGCAGACCGTCGTTATACTTCGACACATCAATCATACCGCCCGTCGGGAAATCGGGATAGAGCTGAAACTCTTCGCCTCGCAGATAGGCAATCGAAGCGTTAATCAACTCCAAAAAGTTGTGTGGCAAAATCTTCGATGCCAAACCTACGGCGATACCCTCCGTACCCTGCGCGAGTAACAGCGGGAACTTGACAGGCAGCGTTACCGGCTCCTCCTTACGACCATCGTACGAGAGCATCCACTCGGTAGTCTTCTTGTTATAGACCACTTCCAACGCAAATTTCGACAGACGTGCCTCGATATAACGGGCCGCAGCCGCCTCGTCGCCCGTAAGAATATTACCCCAGTTACCTTGGCAGTCGATAAGCAACTCCTTCTGACCGAGCTGCACCAGCGCATCCTTGATTGATGCGTCGCCGTGCGGATGGTACTGCATTGTCTGTCCCACGACATTCGCCACCTTATTGTAGCGACCGTCATCGACAACCTTCATAGCATGCAGAATACGACGCTGAACCGGTTTCAAACCATCATCGACATTCGGTACGGCACGCTCCAAAATAACGTACGAAGCGTAGTCCAAAAACCAATTCTTATACATACCCGTCAGACGGCGAACGCTCTGCTCGGCCATCAAACGGTCATATTTACCCGGCTCCGTAGCAACCAACTCTTCGTCGGAGGTTAGTTCCTCGTCGCGGATTATTTCATCTCTCTCTTCGGACATATATCTTTTTCTACTTTATTCTAACGTTACACATTCGTCATTGCTACTCCTCGTCATCGCCACCGATGAGCAGGTCGTTCTCAATCAAATCCTCCTCTACACGCAGATTATTGACAATAAATTGTTGGCGATCGTAGGTATTCTTACCCATATAGAAGGTCAGCATATCGAGAATCGGGTCGTCTTTGGTCAGTCGTACCTTATCCAGACGCATCTTATCGCCGATAAACTCCGCAAACTCGTCCGGCGAAATCTCACCCAAACCTTTGAATCGCGTAATCTCGGCACTCGCACCACAACGCGCAATAGCACGCAC
>JAFNYX010000097.1 GCA_017654125.1 Alistipes sp.
AATGCCATACTACCCAAACAGCCACGCCGATTATGCGTGGCTGTTTTTTTTGGGGGGGGTGTTTGCTATTTGGGTCCCTCCGAACTCTTTCGTATATCTGTGTAAGACAAAAGTGGAGCACAAACGAATCAAACGCTATGAAAAGACTATTTTGGATGGCAGCATGCGCGTTGTTCGCAATCACAGCCATAGAAATAATCGTGAATACGTACGCCGGGGCATCGGTATCGGTTATCATCTAATCGTCGGCAACGATACCGAATTGCATATGGGTTATGTCAAGTTAGGGGTTAGTTTCGGCAAAGGCGGTAAATGGTAGAACAAAAAACAAAAAAGGAACGACCTCTCCTTTCGACGAAGTCGTTCTTGTTTTGTGATGATGCCAAAAAAAATTGATTTTAGACGAGGGCTTACAACGCTCTTGGTTTCAGGCCGGAGGGAGCATACTTCGCGTATGTGACCTTCGGCTCGGAATCAACGAAGGAAGTAAACACCGTATAAAATTAATTTTTTCGGCGGTAGATAGACACATCCGCCCTATCATCCTTCGCCGTCCAACGCATCCAATCCTCCGAAAGCTCGACTATGTAACGATGCGTCCACTCCTTGTAATCGTACTCGTCGGTGCCGTATGTTCCACGAATGATAGCTCCAAGTTCAGGGTCAATCTCGATGTAATAGCGACCCTGTTTTACGACCTCCTCCATACTGTCGATGTTCTGATAGAGTGTAAAGGTACGGTCGGAGCGCACAAAGTCGATATAGACATACGATCCCTCGGCAAGCGTTGCGCCGCCATCGTAAGATTCGAGTTCCCACACGCCTGCAATATTGGTCGGCGTAACATCGAGGAGTCGTTCCGGCTCTTCGTTCGGAGTATGGCAGCTGCAAAGGAGTGCAACGGCTGCGAAGATAATCAGTTTCAGATATTTCATATTCGGTTATTGTTTCTTTTCAGTTATTATTCGTATCTCTCGTTGTGACGGTGGCGCCATAACACCCTCGACAAACAGACGCGGAGCCTGCTTTGTGCCCATTCCACCAAGCGTTATCACCAAATCGCCCTCGCAACCCGGTTCCAACACCTCCGGCTCGCAACTCAACGCTATACCCTCGGTCGAAAGTAGTGTATCGCGCACTATTCGCAATGGTTGCTGCCCACCATTCATACAGGCTATGCGCTCCGTACGGCTTTGTGTAAACACTGCGCTGCGACGGCGCAAGAGCAACGCCCCGCAAGCGTACGGATAGTCGCCTCGACGGTCGGTCATCGGGCGCACATAACCACGCACATCGCAAACGGCTGTCGGCATGGTGTCCGAAAGGTCGGTATATATCATCACGCGTTGCGTGACAGCACCCGGATGACCCTTCGGATAGTAAGTCAGCGAAAGAGTCACACTCTCACCTGCTCGAACAACACGCGCATCGCATCGCGCCACCAAACAGCGGCACGTTGTCGAGATACGAGTCACAGCCAGAGGCCGTTCGCCCTTATTGGTCAGCACCACCTGCGCGTTAGCAATTGCGCTCTCCTCAACGCTGCCCAAATCGACACTCGCGCCACCCTCGACCATCAGCCGCGAAGCGACCGTTCGAGGATTTGCCACGCTATCCAAGCGCGACTGCGGAATGAGTTTCATCTGCGCCACGCAGAGCGTCGGCAACAGCACTGCAACGAGAAAGAGCCACGCACGCACCATTACAACCAACCCTCGTCGGAAGCGGTACGGCGTACCGTAATATTAAACGTCTGCTGCACACCGTTGCTCGCCTTGATTGTAGCGGTGGTCGCACCACTGCGCAAACCCTTAAAGATAAGAGTCTTGCCACTCTGCGTGCAGGTTGCAACATCTTTATTCGCAATCATCACAACGAACGCCAACTCGTCACCGCGCTCGAAGTAACGCGACGGAACAACGGCCACCTCCGAGCCCTCCGAAATGTAGAGCGAAGGGAAGTGCATCGGCTCACCCGTACCGGCAATCGCCTCCAAGAATGCTGAGGCGTTTACCTGACCGGCACCCATTCCATCACGATAGTCTGCGAGATTCATCTGCATCGGCTGAATCGGACCGATATCGACAACGTAACGGCGATAGCTCTTCTTACCAACACAGTAGGAGTCAATCGGCGTTGCCGTATCGACGAGCAACTTCTGCAACTCGGCAGCCTTGAAGTGGCGGCGCAACTGCGTCGCATAACTTACGCCGAGCGCAATAACGCCCGAAACGTGCGGACACGCCATCGACGTACCCTCCATATATCCGTAGCCACTCTCGCTGATGTGGTATGGCAGAGTCGAAAGGATACAACCAACCTCACCGTAGCGATGCTCGTCATCAACATATTCGTAATAGTAGTCCTGGTCACCACCCGGAGCCGAAATGGTCGTACCCGTACCATAGTTGGTATATACAGCCGGTGTAAAATCGGCAGCCGTAGCCGCAACCGCAACATACTCCTCGGCAGCACCCGGATAGCCCGCCGCAGCAGCACTCTCATTGCCACCCGCAAAGACTGCGATACCACCATCGATGGCACCGTTTGGCGAGCCGGCGTAGTGTGTGAAGTACTCCAACGCCTCTCGTTCGAGCGGCGAACCGGCAATCCACTCCTCTTTCGAGCCAAAGCCCGATTCACCCCAATCATAAACATTGGCACACGGCGAAACATAACCCCAACTACACTGCAAAACTACTGCTCCGTTATCGGCCGCATACTTAATGGCACGAACGGTCGATAGGATACTCGTCGCCACGTTGCCCGAAAAGATTTGGCACACCATAATTCGTACACCACTATCCGCCGAGCCATCACCACCGGCAATCGAACTGATACCCTGTCCGTTATTGTTCACCGCAGCGATTACGCCCGCCACGTGCGTACCATGGCCCGAATCGTAGGCATTATTCGAGACAATAACTCCCGAATCGTGCACGAAGTTATATCCGTACTTATCGCCCACATAGCCGTTACCATCGGCATCCTCATCCGAGCGAAGCGTCTCGCCCTCGTTCACCCACATATTAGGCAACAGGTCGGGATGCTCGAAAAAGATACCCTCGTCCAACACCGCAACAATCACACTATTGTCGCCCGTCGAGCGCGACCACGCACGCTCCACCTGCACATCGGCATCCTTAACCGACTTCACAACACCATCCCGACAAAAGCCCTCACCGTTATTTACCAAATTCCACTGTGCCGGCAACAACGGGTCGGACATCACCGAACGCGACTGCGAACGCATTGCAAACGAAAGTCGCTCCTTCGAAAGTGGTACGGCACGAGAGGTATAGGCACGCTTGATACTGCGATTCACATCGACCTTCTGCACCTCGCCCAGACGCGCAAAGCGGCGTGCTACATCCTCAACCGGCATCTGCGACGCATCGAAACGTACGACATACCACAAATGCAGACCGCTCTCAACGGTGCGCTCCTCCGCACACTCGTCAATCGGGAAAACACGTTCAACCGAGCTTGTACCAATCACATCCAACACCTCATCGACACTCACCTCGCCACAACGTGTCACTCGTGCGCCCTCCGCACCTACGGCCTCGACGAGCGCAGCAACACGCGGCGTAAACTTCACGAGCAACTCGTCCGTCGCATACGGGCGAGGCGCATCGGAGGTGATACTCTGCTCGGTCGTACGCTCACACGAGACCGCAAACAGCAGAGCCGCAAACATATATAAAATCGCTCTATTCATCATCTTCCTCCTTTTGCTGTTTCTTCGTAGTATATACTTTGTAGTAGTAGTCCATATTTGCCGGCTCGTTGTCGAACACGGCGAGCGTTCCGTTCTTTGCACGACCCTCCTGCGGGAAGACCAAACTATACGGAATCCACAGGTCAAGAGCCGGATGGTACAACAACCAATCAGGCAGCTTACCATAGAGGCGGTTGAGATTTATCGAGAAACGCTTGGTCGAAGGCATCACCTTTTTAATGCGACGATCGACCAGAATCTGCGGCAGTGAATCGACTGCATCAATCTCCTCCTGCGTATAGTACGGCACCTCCGGATCATCCTCGAAGGTTGGCAGATGGCCTTGCAGGTAGTTAACCGAGAGGACCAACGTATCGAGGTCCCACTTTATCAAATCGGTCGGAAACTCCGGCTCATCCATAAAACCTCCCAAATCGGTACGCACCGAGTTACTCAAATCGGAAATCGCACTACGCTGATTGGCGTTAAGAATAAGTGTGCGCAAAGCCGGAAAATTCTCCTTCGTAAGCACATCCGGCACCGTTTGGAAATTGTTAGAGCATATATCCAAAAATTCGAGATTTTTGAGTCGCGCCAAACTCTTCGGCAACGAAATAAGACCGTAGCTACCCAACGTAAGACGTTTGAGTTGGGTGAGTTCCGAGATGTCGTCGCCCAACTCCAAATTGAGCAAGAAGGTATTCGTATTACCGAAGAAAGTCAACTCATCGGCCGCCGTCAGGTAGCGCACCTCAAACGGAAGCGACTCCTTAATGTTGAAGAAGTAGAACTCTGCCTTGCGAACGCGGCCCACCTTCTCCGGCGTACAACCCTCCATACTCTCGTTCCACAGCACCACATTGTTCCACAAATCCATCGACTGTGAAGCATCCCACATCACCATCGTCTGCAACGTACGCGAAATAGAGAGCAGTGCCACCGAGTCGCCTGCACGCGTATCAGGCTCAATCGGCTCGGCTGCCTGCTGAACAACAGCAAGTACATCCTGACGCGCCAACTCTACCTCCGACTTCGGACGGAACACAACTTCCGCCAAACGCTTGCGGTCCGTAGTATTGATATCCCACTTGAAGCGAATCGTAGTCTGACGCGGACGTGCACCACGGTTCAGGTCGAGCGTGTGACGTTCGCTCGCAAGCCAACCCGCATTATCCGGAATATCGACCGTAAAGTCGATGTTCGAACGCACCGTAACATCAAAGTAGCGGTCGTCGATGCGGTCGTAGTTAGCAATCTCGACATTCGGCTCCTCGACCTCAATCGTATAGTCGAAGCCCGCCTGCGAAATGACAATCTCGCGCTCCTCCCACGTTGCAAGGTTCTGGATACGCACCACACCGCGACGTGGCGAGGTGGTGAGTGCCGAGTCGATGATGAACTCACACTCGGTCGTCGCACGGCCATTTGCCGGCGAAACCGTTATCCACGCATTGTCGGTCGAGGCAATCCAACGCTCGGAGCTGGTAATGGTGCGTTTCACCACACCACCCGTTGCTTCGACATCGAATGCAATCGGCTCGGTCGAGAACGCATTGTCCGTTCCTTCCGTCTCGCAGCTACACATAAGTGCGATGACGGCAAACATCATATATCGAATCTGTTTCATATCCTATTCAAGCATTGCGTCACAGTTAAGAATCGTCTGCGTCTTGTCATAGAGCAGAATGTAGGCACCCACCTGCCAAGCGTAGCAGATATCCGTCGCATCGAAGATGATATTCGGATTATCGCTGATGTCGAGGTAGTAGATGAGCGTCGAAATCGTATCGTCTATCTTTCGCAGGTCGTTCGAGCCGATATACAAACCGCGCAGACCCTTGTGGTTGAAGATACCCGTAGGCCACTCGCGCAAGCAACGCTCGCCAGCCTCGTTACGCTGGCTGCGAATACCATAAACCGTCAGGTAGAAACTGTCGAGCGGCTCAAACGGAAAGTGGCTGAACGAATTGAACGACAACTCCACACCGTAGAGATACGGCAGATTGCCGGCGTGCATCTCCCACGGAAGGTCCGTAAGTTTGTTATACGACAAATCTATCGAGGTCAAATATACCGAATTTTCGTAGGTGAACGACCCCTTTGGAATCTCGTCGATATTACAAGCACGCAGGATGATGTATGCCACCTGCGAGTTGGTGTCGGCCAGCACCTTCGGATACTTCGTCAGGCGCGGATTCTGCGCCAGCGTGAAGGTATTGACCTTGATATAGTACGAACCATCCTCCTCGCCCTCGAATCCGTCAATCTCATTACCCGAAAAATCGACCGACGTAAGCGTCGCATCTCGGTCGGCAGCGAAGATATTCGGCACCTTGCGCAAGCGATTATATCGCACCGAGAACGACTCCGAATCAGCATAACCACAGAAGTAACCCTCCTCATCGACCGGAATCGTTTCGAGGCGGTTGCCATCCAGATAGAGTTGCACAAGCGAAACGCTCTTACCCAGCGGATGTACCTTCTCGATTTTGTTGTATGCCAAATCCAAGAGCGACAACTTCGTCATATTGCGCATCGACGCCGGCAACTCCTCCAACGAGTTTTGGCGAGCGTAATAAATCTGCAACTTTTCTTTCGATGCTCCGTTTGCGATGGCATCCATACCGGCATATATCTCCTCGGCACTCCACTGCGCATTGTTGGCAATGTTTATCGAGACGAGTTCGGGCATACGGGCAATCTGCGTCGGGAATTTGGTCAATCGCGGACAGTTGTAAATCTCCAAGTCGGTACACGACGTGAGTTGAGCAATCTCCTCCGGAAGCGACTCCACCGCACTATTGGCGATAAAGAAGTATTGCAGGTTGGTCAGACGGCCAATTTCCGCCGGAATCGAGCGCAGACCGTTGCAGAGCGTACCATGGTTGGTATCCATCTTCACTATCTGACGCTGACCGCCACTCTTGCGGTCGATAATCTGTGTCTCGGTCATCGTTTCGTAGAGCGACGTGGCCGCAATGTGGATATTGTTCTCCGCCAACGCGCGAGCACACGGCTCGGCAAACTGCGTGGCAGGGTGAATCATACGCAAATAACTCTTATGATTCTCCATACGCGTACGTGTACGCTCGGCAAGCGAACGATTGCCATCGAGCGTCGGGTCATACGCGAGAAGGTTGGCATCGTTATGCGTACCAAGATAGAGTTCCACCAGCGCCGTAAGTTGACCGATGGCAGGCGACAGGTCGCCACTGAAAGCAAAGTCGCTGATATCAATCTTCGCCACACGACCGTTCGAGTGCAGTTCGACACCCGGTTGGTCGCCCCACAGGTCGGGGTCCTTATTGAAGTCCCAATTGGCTCCACGCGCCCAATTTTCGCCCACGTAGTACCACGTCTCGCCATTCAAACTCTTCCAAATCTCGTACAGCGCATAGTAGTCCTTAATATAGTCGTCGCTCTCGTAGAGCGTCACACGCACATCTGCTTCGGTAGTCACATTATCCGCCACCTCAAACTCGGAGAGTTTTGGCGACGAGTTGGTTTCAAGCAGGTTTTTCGACGAATCGTAGGTCTCGTATGACACCACGCGATACCGACCGGCCGGAAGCGACACGAGCGAATCGCACTCGATAGAGGATGTACGATAGCCCTCCACATCGCTCTGCTCGTTCTCCTCGTCGAAGTGGAGCGAAAACTCTGCCGGCATCTGCTCGATACGCACCGGCGAAGTAACACTTCCCGATGCCAACACACGACCCACCGTCAGCGACACATACTCTATCTCGTCGAACGTATATTGACGCGCAACAGCACGTGTCGGTGCCTGCGAAAAATCAGCCGCATCCTTCTTCAACGTGAAACGTACGCTGCCTCGCGGCGTAACGCTGACCGTAATGTCGTGCACCGTCAATCCGCCCTCAACCACCGTAAAGCGGCTATCGGCAGCCGGCGCACCCGCATATACGAGTTCGTCCGTAGCATCGTAGAGCGAAAACGCCACCAGACGATATTCTCCGGTGAGCAACTGCAACTTATCGGAACGCAGACCGAACTCTGCGCTTGCGGCATCAGCAGCATAGAGCGTCAGCGTCTGTGCAATGGTCGTATCCTCGTAGCCGAGCGTAACCTTCACCTTGCACGCCTCGCCCAAATAGTCGAGCGTACTCTTCACCGCGCGCGACTCGTACGACGCCTCCTTATAAAGTTTGAATTGAGCGTATCCGTAGTCGGGATTGCGGTAGTCGGGCGCAGTATCCTTGCTGCAACCGACCACTACAACCGCCAATGCGACGGATAACAATCTTAAAAAGTTTCTCATTATTTAGCAATATTGAGTGTACAAATCAACACAAGCGCGCCTTCGCCAAAGACAAGCGCACCCGTCTTACCGTTACCCTTTGCGGCATCCATCGTCACCATCTGGAAATCCGAGCTATACTCGTATTTGAGCCAATCCTCATCCGCCTGATTGACATAAGCCCACGCCTGTGGCAGACCGACGAGCATCGACATATTAGGTGTGGCGGTGGTATAGGTCAGGTGGAACACCTTCTCGCCATACGACGCATATTTCAGATAGAGGTCGCCCGACGTAAGCTCGACGAGCGTCGAGTTCTGCTGCGCGGCATACTCCGGATAGTAGAACGAAACACCGCTCACCTGCTCCGTTGCCGTCTCATTGTAGCGACAGAAGATGAATGCAAATGCGCCCGCCTCATCGTAGAAGGCAACAGCACCCTCGTAGTCGCCCGTCTGCAAATTCTTTGCAGCAGCGGCTGTCGGCTGGTTCACATCCATCATAATACGCACGCGATTCTCCGCCTCGCCAAAGATGGTGGTCGTAAGCCACGCATCCGAACCGGTCAGCTCCACAAGCGAACCCGACTCGTTGAACGAGAAGCACTTCACCGCCGTATAAGGGCGTACGATATTCACATACCAATCCTCATGAGCCCACGGCGAAGTGTAGAGCAGGTCGTAGCCCACCGTTGCACCCGAGAACTCGTTAAACATCCAGTGCGTAGCATCCAACGAAGCGATGGTCGTACCTGTTGCCGGCATTGCATCCTCGCCCACAATCTCAATCGAGCCCGGATCGCCAGCCTGCTCGACAACCGTAACTACGTATGGCTGATACTCCGCCGTAATCTCGCCGTTGATGGCAATCAGGTCGATATTATCCGTCACCATCGCCTTCGGCATAACGAGCACCGTCGCCTTACGCGCCGCTCCCTCGTTCGCAGCAGCCGCAATCGCCAATTGGCGCGCCTGAATCACCGCACCATTCGTTGCATCCCACTCACCGTAGGTAAGCGTAAGCCATGCCGGATTGAGCGACGGCTGAACAAGGCCCGCCTTCTCGACAAACTCCACAGCGCATACAGCCGAGCCATTGACTGCCGTTACCGTTGCATTCGCCGTACCCTCGACATATTCGCCAACCATCGAGTTGTACATTTCGCCCTTATAATTAAACTCCGTCGTTGCCGTAAGACCCTCTACCGAGAAAATCTCCGTAGCAGCAGGAATCGACACGTTGAGCGTCGCTACGACCTTATCCGTCGCAACAGCATCCACGAACGAGAGCTTCGCGCTCTTGCTCTCCAACGGATACTTCGTCTCGTCGCCCTTAATCCACAACTCCGTCACGCCTGCCGTACCGCCCTCGATAGGAACAATCCACTCCGGCGCGCCATCAACAATCCACGAAAAGTTGCTTTCAACCTTCACGCGGGTCGAGTAAAGAGCCATCTCCACCGGCCAAATCATTGTCATACCCTCTGCTCCGACAACCGTCTGCTCGTAAGCGTACGTGAGATCTCCCTCCGTAGCATAACCGAACGAGCCATCCTCAATTGCGACAGGATAGATTTTCAATTCGCGCTCCTTATGCACGAGAGTCAATCGTGCAATCATCTGTGTCTTGCCCTGCATCGTCATCGAAACCTCGCAGACTCGATCCGTATCGAAATCCTCGACTGCCGAAACAGCAATCACAATCGTATGCTCGCCCGCGTCACCACGCTTCTTATAGACAAGATTCTCCCCATCCTTAATTTGGAAATAGGTTGCGGTCGCCTCCGGCACGCTCACCTCCCACGCAAGATTTGGCTCGATGGTAAGCGTATATTCGCTACCCGCCAAAACCTCGGCCTCGACCATCTCCGGAAAGAGAGGCTCGACAACCGTCGGCGTATCATCGCCTCCGCCACCGTTACCGTCTCCATTACCCTCGTCAATCGGGTCTTTTTCGCACGCTGCAAAGAGCACGCTCGCTGCAAGCATCACACTTGCCAATCGGAATAAATGTTTCATATCTCTTTCGTTTTATTTGTTTCTATTCACTCACTCTCTTTCCTCGCTAAAAACCTTCACCCTTCAAACGCTCGGCCTCTTCGTCCGAAATCCACTCAAAGACGTTATAGAAGTGACCTACGGTACCGACCATCTCGCCAAGATTCTCGACATAGACGTGCAACCAAAGCACCGCAAAACGCTGACAAGAGTTGAAATACGACTCGTAGTACGGACTATCGTCGCACAAGATGTGATTGTCGCCCAAAATCTGACCGAATACCGACGCCTCATCGCTGAGCACCTGATCGGCATCCATCGACACAAACGGCTTGGCGGCATCCTCGCCATGCAGACGCAGCGAGATATCGTAGCCGTCGAAGAAGCAATCACGAACGATAATCATATCCTCCTCGGTCGGGTGCGCATCGACCTTCACCACGCGCTGATAGGCATTATTCTCACCCGGATAGTCGCGCAGGAAGAGCGACGAGAGCATGGCGTAGCCCGTAAAGTTATTGCGGTCGAACGGACAACCCTTATACATGACGACCTTCGTGCGGTCGGAGTTCTCGTATAGCTCCCACTTCAACTGCTCGGCCATAACCAATCGCAACTCGAAGCCGAGCGAATCAACCGCCTCTATATTCTCATACACACCCTCCACTTCGACCGCCGTTGCCAACTCTCCGGCCGGGATAGTCACCGTATTCGAGAGCAGACGGTAGTGCTTGCCCTCAATGGCGTTGCTACCCGCATCGACCACCTCAACGCCGAACGTACGGTCATACGAACGCGCTACGGTCGAAGAGATTGGCACCGAGAATCGGTTCTTCTCCTTCTCCACGATGTTAATCGAGAGCGAGTCGGAGAACATCACATACTCGGCATCCGAGTAGGTCGTATATTGCTCGTGGCACGCCGTGGTGGCGAGTACGAGAGCCATTATATATAATATATGTATCTTCTTCATATTCACTTATTAGTTGCTTTCGTTAGGTTGAACAAGTGAGCCCGGGGCCTCGATTTCGTGAATCGGAATCGGCCACACGAAGAGCGGGTCGTCGGCCTTAACCGAGAGCGAACTACCCTCCGATAGCGAATTGGATTGCGGCGTACGCGTAAAGCCCTCACCATTGCGGTAGAGCGTACCCCAACGCTTCAAGTCGTGCAGACGGAAACCCTCCATATAGAGTTCGCGCACACGCTCGTCGGCAATCTGCTCGATGCAGTTGTTGGCCGAAAGCGAAATCGAGCCTCCCGACGTAAATCGGGTCGAGCGCAAAGCCATCAAGTCGTTCGACGCCGCCGAATAGTTTGGCGATGGCTTGCGGCAATACGCCTCGGCGCGAATCAGGTACTGCTCCGCCAGACGGAACGGCTTCGGCATAACGGTATGGTATATCAAGTTATTCGAGATAAAATCCTGATTGCCGAAATACTTAACGAGCAGAGGCCACTGCAACCCGTGGGCATAACCCGTCGGCAACGTATAGAAGTAGCTACTGTAACGCATATCGCCCTGCGCGTAGAGGTCCAACACCCACTGCGCCGGAACGTAGTCCGGATAGTAGTACGTATAGTCGTTGTTGAAACCGAGGAATACCTGACCCAACGCTCCGCCGTACGACGTCGTCGTAAAGCCGATACGCCAAATGATTTCGGTCGCCACATCGTAGTTCCACATATAATCGAAGTAGGTCATCGAATCGGTATAGTACTGCGTTGCCGAACTGAGCGCAAACTTTTTACTCTCAATCAGGCGTGTCGAGTAGTCGATTGCCGCATCCCAATCCTGCATATAGAGCGCAACACGGGCGTGCAGAGCATACGCCGCCGCACGAGTAATAAAGGCACTGCTATAAGCATCGTCGTCCTCATCGAGCAACTCCTCCGCCCTCTCCAAATCGCGCAGCACCTGCTCGTACGAGTCGTAAAGCGAGGCACGAGGAAGCGGTTGGGCGTCGGTATAAGTTGTACGCAACACCACGCCGAGTTCGTTTTGGGCGGTTGCCGGGTCATACGCCTTGCAGTAGCACTTCAACAACTCCGAGAAACAGAGGGCGCGAATGGCATAGACCTCGCCCGTATAGATATCGAGCGTTTCGAGCTGCTCGTCGGAGGTCGTGGCTGCCATCACACCGCCGATGCGTTCGAGATAGAAGTTGCAATTTGCGATGATGCTGTAAAGCGACGCATAGACACTCTCCACCTCGGCGGACGTCGAGCGAATCTTCCACTGCCAGAAGTTACCGTAGGTATTCGAGTAGCCATCGACCGCATAGACAAGGTCCGTCTGCAAGTCGGGCAGAATGGTCAAATAACCGCTATACAGCGCACTGCTCTTCAACAGCGCATAGATACCCGTCACGGTCTGTTCGGCGTCGTTGAACGTCTTCATCGCATCCTTCTGCGGGATGGCCGAGCCGGGGAGTTTTTCGAGGCACGACGTGCTGACGAGTGCAACCATCGCCGCCACCAACATTATTTTTAAGTTTCGTATCATATTCGTTGTGCTGTTCGTTTAGAAGGTTATATCGATTCCGAAGGTAAACTGGCGCGCCATAGGGTACTGCGCCGCGTAGATATTCGACGTTCCCTCCGGATCGAGACCCGAGAAACGAGTGAAAGTAAAGAGGTTTTGCGCCTGTGCATATATTCGCAAACCACGCATCACGCGGCTGCGCGTAATGAGACGCTCCGGCAACGAATAGCTGAGCATCAGATTTTTCAGACGCAGGAACGACGCATCCTCCAACAGACGGCTGTCAAACTCCGTATATACGCCGTGACGCGGGATATCGGTCACATCGCCCGGCTTTTGCCAGCGGTCGAGCAGACGACGCGATTGGTTGTACGAAGCAAATCGACCATTCGACTCATCGAAGTAGCGGTCGTTGTTTATCATCCATCGGTCGGCAACCCAACTGAACTGCGCCGTAAGCGAAAGCCCCTTCCAACTCAACGCCGTACCGAAACCACCTTGCCATGGAGCGAGGTAACTCTTGCCAATAAGCACTTTATCCTCGTCGCGCAATTCGGTCGTCAGTTCGCCATCCTTCGTGTACCACAACGCATCACCGTTTGCCGGATTCACGCCCGCATAGCGGTTGATATAGAACTCGCCGAGCGAATGGCCGACAACAAGTTTGGTGTTCGTACCCGAACGCTCGTACTCCTGAACACCGTTATAGAGTTCGACTATCTCGTTATGGTTGTACGAGAAGTTGGCATTGACCGACCACACGAAATCTTTGGTCGAAATGAGTGCACCCGTGACATTCATCTCGACACCCTGATTGACCATCACGCCGACATTATCCCAATAGTAGCCGAAACCCGATGTGGAGTATGGTTCGGGCACCTCCATCAACATATCGGAGGTACGCTTATGATAGAGTTCCAAGTCGATATTCAATCGGTGCCAGAAGCCGAAATGCAGACCGAGGTTTGTCGTCCACGGACGCTCCCAACCAAGATTTTCGTTACCCGGCTGTGCCAAACCAACGCCGGCATTGCCCACATAATCCAGACCACCGCCAATCAACGCAAGGTGCTCATAGTTCGGAATTGACGAGTTACCCGACGTACCGGTCGAGATGCTCACCTGTGCATTCGTAAGCCATCCTCGCGACTCCTCCATAAACGATTCGTTGCGCATGTTCCACATAAAGCCTAGTGACCAAAAACCCGCCCAACGACGAGACGAACCAAATCGCGACGAACCATCGGTACGCACCGAGAAGTCGGCAAAATAGCGGTCGGCATAGTTGTACTCGCCTCGACCAAAGAACGAAACGAAGCCATAGTCCGAATCGGTCGTATCGCTCCACGATGTGGCGCGTGTTCCCGACGAGATATTTGTCAGGCGGTCGTTATTCTGACCCGCCGTCAGCACGCTGAACGCCTCATAGTGCGTATCCACGCCCTCGTGACCCACAAGGAAGTTGAAGTTGTGCAGACGGTCGATATCGAAACGATAGTTGATTGTATTCGTAATGGTGAGCGTATATGAGTCGGTCGAACTGCGCGATGCGGAGCCCTGACCCTGATTTGGCGCATAGCTCGGCATCGACTGACCGAAGCCAGTCGTATGCGAATAGTCGATACCCACCTGCGAGCGAAGCGTCAGACCCTTGATGGGAGTCGCCTCGGCATAGCCTGTCGATATGACTTTATACTTATTGAAAGTCACCGGATTGTTCTCCAACCACTCGACCGGATTCTGGCCATTACCGCGCCACGAGCCATCGGCAATCGATGCCGTCGAGCCATCGGCACGATACGGACTCCAATACGGCATCATAAATCGTGCAGCAGAGATTGGCGTAACAAGTGTATATGAACCCTCTTCCGCTTGCTGAATCTTCTGGTAGTTAAGCATCGTATTTGCGCCCATTTTGAGCCACTTACCCATCTTACGATCGAAATTCGCGCGCGTCGAGAAACGTTGGAACGACGAGCCGAGAGCCGTACCATCCTGGTTATAGTAACCGCCCGAAATGTAGTACGACGTCTTTTCGTCGGCACCCGAGACAGCCACCTCGTAATTCTGCAACAGGGCAGCCGAATTAAACACCTCGCGCATCCAATTCACATCGGTCTGCGAGAGTACAGCATAGTTCTGACCTGCGTCCATACCGATTTGCTTCTCGTAAGCGATACGCTCGGCAGTATTCATCAAGTCCCACTTCTCGCCACAAGCCACCTGCGAGAAGCCCAACTGCATACGATACTCGATACGCGGACGCTCGGCGATCTTACCGCGCTTCGTGGTGATAACAATCACGCCGTTTGCTGCACGCGCACCGTAAATCGAGGTCGAGGATGCATCTTTGAGGACCGAAATCGACTCTATGTCGGCCGGATTAATCGTATTGAAGTCGCTCGATGCGATAGGCACACCGTCGAGGATATAGAGAGGAGCCGTTCCGGAATTAATGGAGTTTGTACCACGAATGGTCATCACAGCCGCAGCACTCGGCTCGCCCGTATTCGACATAACCGACAGACCCGGCACCTGACCCTGCAACGCTTGGTCGAAAGCCGCCGTCGGCGTCTTCTCGATTTTCTCCATCTTCACGGTCGAAACCGAACCCGTAATGGTACCCTTCTTACGCACACCGTAAGCTATGACCACCACATCGTCGATTGCCTCCGTCTGCGGCTTCATCACAAGGTTGAACGTCACGTTACGCTCACCGGCAGGCACCTTCCACAGCACCTCCTCATAACCGAGGAACGAAAACGAGAGCGTATTGCCCTCGGTCGCCTCGATGGTGTACGTACCATCCGTCATTGTGGTCTCGCCACGCATTGTCTCCGTCTCAACCACCGCCACTCCGAGCAACGGTTGATTCTCTTCGGCCGACGTAACCACACCGCTCACCGTCACCTTACCCGCCGCAGTTTGCGCGTGCAGAGAGGTTGCCGACAAGCCCGACAGGGTCAAAATCGCACCGAAAATCAGTAAATATTGTTTGAGTGAGTTCATAATCGGCAAAGATAATGCTTTTGTACATTAAGTACAAAAATATTTGCCGAAAAACATTTTGCCATTTTTCGGAGCGCGAATTTTATGGTTTGGATTTTATATTTCCAAGCGCAATGCTGCCTCAACGACCTGATGCATATCGTAGTAGCGATACTCCGCCAAACGACCACCAAAAATAACGTCAGGCAACGCGGTTGCCAATGCGCGATAACGCTCGTAGAGAGCCACATTTCGTTCGTCACCAATCGGATAGTACGGCTCAGCACCCTTACGCCACTCGCACGGATATTCGCGAGTGATTACCGTATGCGGTGTCTGCACACCGGAGAAGTGCTTATGCTCGATGATGCGCGTATAAGGGGTTTCGGCATCGGTAAAATTCATCACCGCTACACCCTGATAATTCTCCTTCGGAAGACGCTCCGTCTCGAAGCGCAATGAGCGATACTCCAACTCGCCATAACAGTAGTCGAACCAACGGTCGATTTCGCCCGTATAGACCACCTTGCCGGCCAAACCCATCAACTCGTCACGGTGGTCGAAAAAGTCGCACCCGAGGCGCACTTCCACTCCCTCCAACAGACGCTCGATGAGCAGATTGTATCCACCAACCGGGATACCTTGATACGTGTCGTTGAAGTAGTTGTTATCGAACGTATATCGCACGGGCAGACGACGAATAATCGAACTCGGCAGCTCCGTACACTTACGCCCCCACTGCTTCTCGGTATAGCCCTTGACGAGCACCTCGTAGATATCGCGACCGACGAGCGAAATTGCCTGCTCCTCCAAATTTCGAGGCACATCGATTCCGCTTGCGCGACGTTGCGACTCGATGCGCTCGCGCGCCTCATCGGGAGTCGTAACGCCCCACATTGCGTGGAACGTATTCATATTGAACGGGAGGTTGAACAGCCGTCCGTGATAGTTTGCAATCGGCGAGTTGACGAACGGGCGGAACTCGACAAAACGATTAACAAAATCCCATACCGCACGATTCGACGTATGGAAGATATGTGCGCCATAGCGATGTACCACCACACCATCCTCATCCTCGCAATAGAGGTTACCGCCCACATGCGGACGACGCTCGACAACAAGCACACGTCGCCCCGCCTCTCGGAGGCGATACGCCACCGTCGCTCCATACAAGCCGGCTCCAACTATCAGATAATCGTACGCTTTCATTCTTTTCCCCTCTCTCTGTCGTTTATTTTTATTTATGCGTCTTCGCTTGCCACTCGCTAAATCTCTTTACGCAGACGGGCAACGGGAATGCCGAGCATCTCGCGATACTTCGCCACCGTTCGGCGGGCGATACAGTAGCCACGCTCGTTGAGCATATTCATCAACTGTTCATCCGTAAGCGGGCGGCGTTTATCCTCGTCGGCAATACACTCCTGCAACAAATTCTTTATCTCGTAGCTCGACACCTCCTCACCACTCCTGGTCTGCATCGCCTCCGAGAAGAGCGATTTAAGGAGAATGATACCGAACGACGTCTGCACATATTTACTGTTTACGACACGCGAAATGGTCGAGACATCCAACTGCGTGCGATCGGCAATATCCTTCAAAATCATCGGGCGCAAACGGCTGCGGTCGCCATCCTTGAAGTACTCCTGCTGGTAGTCGAGAATGGTCTGCATCGTGCGCATCAGCGTATCGTGACGCTGCTTGATGGCCGACATAAACCACTTCGCCGAGTCGATTTTACTCTTCACAAAGGCAATCGCCTCCCGATCCTTATCGCTCACTCGCCCATCGGCAGCAACCATATTGCGAATCACCTCCAAATAGTGGCGATTGATTTTCAGGTCGGGGATATTGTACGAGTTGAGCGACAAATCGAATCGACCGTCACGATAGTCGAGTATAAAATCGGGAATGATATACGGTGCACTCTCCACGCCATCCTCCGCAAAGAGGTTGCCCGGCTTGGGCGACAGACGCTGTATCTCCTGAACGGCGGCGCGAAACTCCTCCTCACTCACCGCAAGACGCGTCATCAGTCGCTCGTAGTGTTTCTTCACAAACTCGTCAAAATACGCATCCAAAATCCTGTGCGCCAACCGCTTGGGTGGTGTATCAAGTGTTTGCGAAGTGATTTGTAGCAATAGCGATTCGCGCAAGTCGCGCGCTCCGACACCCACCGGCTCCAAATGTTGAATGATATCGAGCAGACGCTCCAACTCCTCGACCGATGCCTCGACGCCGAGCGAGAAGGCTATATCATCCGAAACGGATTGCAAATCGCGACGCAAATAACCGTCGCTATCAATGCTCCCCACAATAAAAACCGCCAAGCGCAAATCGCGCTCCGAGAGGCTGCGAAAGCCGAGTTGCTCGACGAGCGACTCCTGCAACGAACGCCCACTCGAAATTTGGACATTTCGCGGACGGTCATCCTTCGAGTAGTTATTGATGCGGCTCTTATACGACGGTGTTTCGTCCTCGCGCAGATACTCCTCGACCGAGATTTGTTGCGGGCCCTCTTCGGTCGTCTCCTCCGACGAGTGATTCTCCTCCAAAACGATATTTTCCTCTATCTCCTGCTTAATACGCGCTTCGAGCAACGCGGCAGGCAACTCCAACAGCTTTATCATCTGAATCTGTTGGGGCGAGAGCTTCTGCTGTTGCAAAAGCGATTGTGTCTGTCCGAGTAGTGCCATAAAAAAAACTGTTTTCCTACGTTTAGTCGATATTGTTACACACTGCTTCTCTTGACAAGTTTCGTCACTCGGCTTGCGCGCGCGTTAGGGTTTTCGGAAAGCGTGGCTACCCGCAAAGCATACAGATAGCCACGTTTTATTATTGTTTTGTTTTACTCTTTATTACAGGTACACGCCCTGTATTCGATATTAGAATTCGGCATTGTTCGGCGTGCGTGGGAACGGAATCACATCACGGATGTTACCCATACCGGTCACGAACAAGAGCAGTCGCTCGAAGCCCAAACCGAAACCAGAGTGCGGAGCCGAACCCCAACGACGAGTGTCGAGATACCACCACATATCCTTCTCCGGAATACCGAGCTCCTCGATTCTTGCACTTAACTTGCCATAATCGGCCTCACGCTCCGAACCACCGATAATCTCGCCGATTTTCGGGAACAAAACATCCATTGCGCGTACCGTTTTGCCATCCTCGTTCTGTTTCATATAGAACGCCTTAATCTCCTTCGGATAGTTGATAAGGATAACCGGACGCTTGAAGTGCTCCTCAACGAGGTAGCGCTCGTGCTCGCTCTGCAAGTCACAACCCCAATCGCACGGGAACTCGAACTTGCGACCCGACTCTTTGAGAATACGGATACCCTCCGTATAGTCCAGACGCACGAAGTCGTTCTCCAACACGAAGTTCAGGCGCTCGATAAGTTCCTTATCCCACATCTTGTTCATGAATTCGAGGTCCTCACGACAATTTTCGAGAGCATAGCGGATGAGATATTTAAGAAAATCCTCGGCGAGGTTCATATTGTCCTCCAACTCGTAGAATGCCATCTCCGGCTCAATCATCCAGAACTCGGCCAAGTGGCGCGGCGTGTTCGAGTGCTCGGCGCGGAATGTCGGGCCAAAGGTATAAATCTGACCGAGCGACAGCGCACCCAGCTCACCCTCCAACTGACCCGATACGGTCAGACTGCACGGCTTACCGAAGAAGTCCTGCGCATAGTCGATTTTACCCTCCTCCGTACGCGGAAGAGCGTTCATATCGAGCGTCGTCACCTGGAACATTGCACCTGCACCCTCGCAGTCCGAAGCGGTAATGAGTGGCGTGTGGAGGTAGTAGAAACCCTTATCGTTGAAATACTTGTGAATAGCAAAAGCCATCGCGTGGCGAATACGCAACACCGCGCCAAAGGTATTGGTACGCGGACGAAGATAGGCTATATCACGCAAGAATTCCAACGAGTGGCCCTTCTTCTGCAACGGATAGGTGTCGGGGTCAGCCGTACCATAAACCTCAATCTCTGTGGCCTGCACCTCTACGCCCTGACCGGCACCCAGACTCTCGACCAACGTACCGCGAACGCATACGCAAGCACCCGTCGTTACAGGTTTGAGCGTCTCCTCGGCAATCTTCTGCAAATCGACCACAATCTGAATGTTTGCCACACACGAACCATCGTTCAGTGCGATGAACGCAACATTTTTGTTTCCTCGTTTGGTTCTCACCCAACCCTTTACAACAACCTCCGTGTTGTATGCGGTGGATTTCAACAATTCTGCAATTCTCATTTTTTCGTATATTTTTGTTATTTTGTCTCTCTTTTCCTCGTTCATAACGATGTGTGTCATTATGACGCACCGTTCCAATCTGCAAAGTTATAAAATTATTATTTTATACCGCGTGTTTTTCGCACGATTTTGAGCACAAATGCAACTTTTCTGCTATCTTTGCACCAATAACAACCGCTAAAACGACGATAACGATGAAACATATATCGCTTTTGTTGCTCGCCGCGCTCGCCTGGTCAGCCGTCGCAGCACAGCAGACCTCGTTCGACGAGCAACCGATGCCGACCGACGTACGACGCATCCACCGCACCGAATTTTCGCCTTTCGACACCCGTCAAGAGGCACTCACCGGCAAGCACGCCACAACGGCCGAGCACATCGTCTTTGCACCACCACACCGCAGAACGGTTGCCCAAATGGAGTTTTTCGGACAGTATGTTGAGATTCCGAGTGCGTGGATCGACAACAACACCTACCTGCACCTCGAAAACCTACACTCGGCATACGGCGTCTCGCTGAACGGTGTCACCGTCGCAATGTCGAACGACCCCCATACGCCGGCCGATTATCTGCTCACGCCGCACCTTCGACAGGGCACCAACCGCATCTCGGTTGTTCTCTATCCAAGCCGTACTCCGGCTCTCGATGCCGGCTCGCCAACCTCGTCGCGCCCACGTTTTGATGGGTGCTACATCACCTCACAACGCCGACTCTCCATATTCGATTACGACGTACGCATCACGCCCGACGAAAAGGGCGAAACGCTGCGACTGTCGCTCGACGTAATCGCCGAAAACGACTTCAACGGCGACGAGACCATAGCCATCGGTTACGATATCTACGACCCGGCAGGCAAGTTGGTCGATTACGCCGTACGCGAACTCTCGCTTGCACCGCGCAGCCGCGACACACTGCACGTTAGCACCAACCTCGGAGCCGAGATGCGCTACCTGTGGCAGAGTGGCAAGCCGTCGCTCTACCGAATGATGCTCTACACCAAGCGTAATGGCAAGCCACGCGAGTACATTCCGCTACGTGTCGGCGCCGGCACAAATTCGTTTTCGGGCAGTCAGATTTTACGCAACGGCAAACCGGTGGCAATCAAGAGCATAAAATACAACGCACTCGGCTCGCGCAAAGAGGCCGCAACCGCGATTGCAGCCCTCCGCAAGCAGGGCTACAACACACTACTTCCGGATGTACCACAACCGAAATGGTTCTACGAGGTGTGTGACGAGTTGGGCATGTACGTCGTGGAGCATTGCGCCATAAACCCTACGGCAGAGAGCACAAATCGCACCGTGGGTGGCACACCATCGAACAACCCTTCGCTCGCCGACGAGTACCTCGACCGCGTTCGCGGAGCATACTACCGCACGCGCAACCATTCGTGCATCATCGCCTACTCGCTCGCCGGTCCGGCAGCCGGCAACGGCTACTGCCTCTATAAGGCATACGAGTGGTTGAAGTCCGTCGAGCGCGAGCGTGCCGTCATCTGCCTATCGGCCGACGGTGAATGGAATACGGATATTGATAAAATCGAGTAATCAAATAGGGATGAATATAGAATTGCTGGTTGTCGGCAAGACCGACTCGCGCGAAGTGGATTCGCTTGTCGAGACCTATTCGCGACGCATTGCACACTATGTGCGTTTTGGAGTCACATATCTACCCGATGTTCGCAACACGAAGTCGCTCTCGGAACAACAACAAAAGACGCTCGAAGGCGAGGCCATTTTGCGCCAAATATCGGAAGGCGACCGTCTGGTATTGCTCGACGAGCGAGGAGCCGAGTATCGCTCTGTGGAGTTTGCCGACCGCGTACAACGATGGATGAACAGTGGCGTGCGTCGCGTAGTATTCGTCATAGGCGGCCCGTACGGCTTCTCGGAGGCTGTGTATGCACGCGCAAACGAGAGCATTTCACTCTCGAAGATGACCTTCTCACACCAAATTGTACGCGCCATATTTGCCGAACAACTCTATCGCGCATTCTCGATTATCCGACACGAGCCATATCACCACGAATAACACGCCATCGGGCGAGGCAACCAACAAAACAGGAGAGAGCCGGAAAACAACAAAGGGATTGACACACGAACGATGTAGTCAATCCCTTTTCGCTTGGAGGTATATCTTATACCTAAATCGAAATATCGAGAATCTCGAATTTCAAAACTCCGGCCGGAACGGTAACCTCAACCACTTCGCCCTTCTTCTTGCCGAGCAGCGCCTTCGCAATTGGCGTACCGATAGCGAGCTTACCCTCGCGCAGATTTGCCTCGTGCTCCGCAACGATGGTATATACCACCTCTCGGTTATTGTTATGGTTGAGCAATGTCACCTTGCTCAAAATCTGCACCTTGCTCTTGTCGATTTTCGTTTCGTCGATGATGCGCGCATTGGTGAGTGTCGCCTCCATCTGCGCAATCTTCATTTCGAGCATACCCTGCGCCTCTCGCGCAGCATCATACTCGGCATTCTCCGACAAGTCACCCTTGTCGCGTGCCTCGGCAATCGCAGCTGCCGCAGCGGGACGCTCAACCGAACGCATATGGTCCAACTCGTCTTTCAGACGCTTGTAACCCTCCGCCGTCAAATAAATAATCTCCTGTGCCATAATCTATATTTTTATATTTTGTTTCTATTCACTTTTCGTCCTCAACGCCACAACCAACAGCCGTCGGCAGACAAAACAAAAAATAAAGAATCCCAACCTTTCACCGATCGGAACCCTGCTTCAACACCTTTTCGTGTGCGTGTGTCAAACTTTTGATGCACAAAGGTATGAAATATTTTTTGTATTTCAAAATTTTTCGCGGATTTGATATTTTGGAAGATTTGGGAATTTAGTAAGTTTTGGAAAAAGGTTTGATTTGTGGGCAACCTTAAACTACCTACCCACACCGCCAC
Organism: Alistipes sp.; assembly: GCA_017654125.1. Taxonomy (GTDB): domain Bacteria; phylum Bacteroidota; class Bacteroidia; order Bacteroidales; family Rikenellaceae; genus Alistipes. The sequence goes on from JAFNYX010000097.1 coordinate 22,628, forward strand.
CGAAAAAAACAAACCACCCCGCACATCGCATTGATGAGCAGGGTGATTTTCCTTAAAAGTCAAGACCCTCTATTTAGCAATCAGTGCCTCATACTGCTCTGCCGTGAGAAGCGAATCAACCTCCTCGGGAGCCGACATCTTAACCTTAACCATCCAACCCTCACCATACGGATCGGTATTCACGAGCGACGGATCGGCGTCGATTGCCTCGTTCACCTCCTCGATAACACCCGAAACTGGAAGGAATGCATCGCTGACGGTCTTCACCGCCTCGATAGTACCGAATACATCGCCCTTCGCGAGCGTTTCGTCGAGCGTCGGGATATCAACAAAGACGATATCGCCAAGTTCGCTCTGCGCGAAATCG
>JAFNYX010000016.1 GCA_017654125.1 Alistipes sp.
CTAATCGTCTATATCTATCAGGCGGTTTTGCGAGTCGAACTTCAACTCAACACGATGCGACGGGGTTTGAAGTGTCAGTTCCGTAGTGTTACGATCGCGCTCAATCTTCAAGATTTTAGCATCAGGATAACTCTGCTGAACATACGTAGCGAGCGCAACCGGGATAATCGGCATCGGTACAGCCGCACTTTTGCGGTCGATTTCCACCCAACGACCATTATCATCGAACTCTATTTTCGTACCATCTTCGAGGCGCACATTATACTCATTATCAAGCAAACCGCGATCGACCGTTGCATAGGTTATGCGCTGGGAACCAAAGTACTTCGCAATAAACATCTTTGCCGCATCCGGAATTTGGTCGGCGTTAATATGACGGTCGTCGGCACTGACCGAGAATATCGTTGCTACAAGAGCTGCGACCATAAGTGTAACTTTTCTCATAATTCAATTCTTCTTTTATTCACATATAATAACGAGCAAAAGCGGTGCCGCATTGTGTCGAAACAACATTTTTTTAGAGCGGGAACAACTCCAATTGGTCAATTTCGTGGTTGAACGTCACACGATGATATGGCGAGAGCCCGTATTCACGAACAGCCAACCGGTGTTCGCGTGTCGGATAGCCCTTATTTTTTGCCCACCCATACATCGGGTATTCGGCATCGAGGCGCATCATATATTCATCACGAAAGGTCTTTGCCAATACCGATGCTGCCGCAATATCGGCATACTTTCCATCGCCCTTGACTACACACTGATACGGAATATCGAGCGTCGTACGGAAACGATTGCCATCAATGGCCAGGAATTGCGGACGTACGGAGAGCTTACCCACCGCCTGCGACATACCCTCGAACGAGGCATTCAAGATATTGATTTTGTCAATACGCTCGGCCGTAACCTCCGCCACAGCCCACGCCACCGCCTCACGACAAATCACCTCGCGAAGCACATTGTGATTGCGCTCGCTCATCTGCTTCGAGTCGTTGAGCAACGGATGGTGAAAATCGGGTGGCAGAATAACCGCAGCCGCAAATACGGAACCGGCCAAACAACCACGCCCCGCCTCATCGCAGCCCGCTTCGATAAGTTCGGTTTGATATGAAATTTCCAACATAATAAACAAAAGTACGTTTTTTTTCGTAAAAAGCAGTAACTTTACATCGGAATAACAAATTTTTGCAATTTTTTGCACGCATGAGAACTTCGTCCGTAACATCGCAATCGAGCCTGCTTGCCATCTTACTGTTGCTATTAACCATAGCGGCGTGTTTTGTGCGTCAGCACTTTGCGCCATACGCAGCAGAGATTGCCGAGAGCGAATTTATGCCTCATTGGGGCGAGGCTCTGCTCGCATCGCTACTTTTTGCCACCTCGGGCATAGTAATCGGACGAACAGCAACAAAGATGGGTGCTTTCAACGGATTTTGCACACTCCCGATTTCGCTCTACGGACTCATCGCCTGCGGAATATTCCTCGCTCCTCGTGCACTGACCGCAGCCTCGGCATCGTGCCTTACAGCCATCGGCTCAATGTTGCTTCTACGCTCACTCAACCGATTCGGCGACAAAAACTCCGTATTCTTCGCGGCTATGCTCTTCGGCGTGGCCACAATAGTATATGCGCCGTGCGCTGTACTTATCATTCTACTCGGAGTGGCAATGGTACTCTTTCCACTCAATGTGCGCCAATCGATTATTGCCGTATGCGGATGGCTGATTCCGATTTTCGCAGCAAGCTATGTTACGTGGTATGCCGGTGGCGAATTCGGATGCGTAGTGACGAACATAATCGACACCTTTATATCCATCGACCCACATCCAGCACTGCAACCTTTTCCCGTGATGGCAACAATCATAGCCGGCGTTATTATAATCGTTGTAATCACGGCAATAATGCTTTTCCGCGCAAATCGATACTCGGTCTTGGTTCGCGTACGAAAGGCGATGCAGTTCAACGAATGGCTATTTATAATACTGTTGGCAACTACCGTATTTATGGGTAATGTAGTAATGATGTTGCCCGTATTGGCACTACCCGCTGCGGTACTCACAGCGTTCGCCTTCGATAAGATGAGTTCACGCGCAACAGCTCTGCTCTATTGGCTGTTGTGGGCGTGTTTCATCGCACACCTATTCGTGGCATAACCACGCCACACCCTCCCGACAAGACCTTCTTCACGTTGCTTTATTGCCCCAAATTAAGATTGTCTAATATTTTAGTTTTCGATGGGCACAAAATTAAAAATTATTATAAACTGAAACTTTTTCTGCGTTTTTAGTAAAAATATTTACAAAAAAGTTTGCATTTTAATAAAAAGATAGTACTTTTGTGTTACAAACGTGGGGTTCTCCCACTTGCTCATTAACCTAACTAACCTAATATCGGAGCCCTGACAAGTTGCCAGACTTTCAGGGCTTATTTTTTGCGCTCGCAGATAGGCTACAAGCGTAGCCATGAGCGCGACATGGAATTTGCCATGCTCCAATAGCAAATAAATTGCACAAAATTTGCATTTTCACAAAATATTGTTTAATTTTGTTAAACGATGATTTAATTTTGCGAACAAATGAGCACAAAAAAGCTATTTCCAACGATTTGTCCATCCTGTGGAGAAGAGTTGCACGTTCAAGCTCTGCACTGTGCAGCATGCGACACGACAATAAGCAGCGACTACCGCATACCCGCATTATTGCGACTTGCACCGGAGCAACAGAGATTTGTTGCCGAATTTATAAAATGTAGCGGCTCGCTCAAAGAGATGAGCGCACAGATGGGATTGAGTTATCCGACCGTAAGAAATCTGTTGGACGCAATCATAGAAAACCTTAAAAACCTCGAATCGTATGAAGAGAATCTTTAATCCGTTCCGCCATATAGCCGGAGCAAAGGCCCTTGTGATGGGTCTTATTTTCATCGTTGCCGCATCGCTCATCTCGTGGAGCAGCGGTTTGGTACAAGATAGTTATCTGCACTACTCTTACGCAGAGACAACATTGTGGCGCGTCATTGCGCTCGACATTTTCTATTGGCTTCTGCCGGCTCTCGTACTCTACATCTGCGGATTGTTGCTCACACGATCGCGCATACGCATAATAGATGTATTCGGAACGGCTGCATTTGCAAAGTTACTCATACTTCCTATGCTCGCAGGGCTACTCATTCCGAGCGTACAGGTACAGATGAAGGGCCTGCTCGATGCCTTTCTCGGCGGAGTACAACCAACCACTGCACAACTTACCGTTACGATGCTCTACGGTTTTTGGTCGCTTGCGTGGCTTGTGTTGTATTACGTATGGAGTTACAACGCATACTCCGAATCGTGTAACGTACGCGGTTGGAAAGCCGTTTTGTTATTCATCCTGGCACAGGTAGCCGTAACGATAGCAAGCAGCACGTGGGGTGGATATCTGCTCTGATTGTAGAATTGGTATTTAACACAAAGAGTCTGCCTAACAATTCATTAGACAGACTCTTTTATGTTTTTCAGCAAAGGCACCAGCGCCAAAAAATTACATTTTAGGCAGGCGTTTACAACATTCGCCTTGATTTGAAGCGAAGAGTTGTACTGCTTGTGCCACCCTTTGCCGAGAAGCAATGTAGCGGCAGTAAGCACCGCATCTTCTACCACAAGAAATTACATTTTAGGCGAGGGTTTACAACGCTCTTGGTTTCGGGTCGGAGGGAGCATACTATGCGTATGTGACCTTCGACGCGGAACCAAAGAAGGCAGTAAACACCGCATAAAATTAATTTCTCAATCGGAAAACAATCTTCTGACAATATAACTCCCCTTCGTGCAACAACACCGATGGGAACTCCGGATGATTAACAGCATCGGGATAACCCTGACATTCAATTGCTACGCCGGCATAATTGACATATCGTCCACCCGACTTGGTCTCCGGACAGCCACACGAGAGCCAATTGCCCGTATAAACCATGCATCCCGGCTGCGACGAGAGAATCTCCACAGAACGTCCCGAACGCTTATCACGCAACGTACCAACCTCGCCCAAAATATTGCGCTGCCAACCATCGACAACAAAGAAGTGGTCGTAACCAGCAAAATCGCGAATATGGTTAAACTCCGAGCCGATATCGTCGCCCAAACGGCGGAAAGTGCGGAAATCCTGCGGTGTACCCTCAACATCGAGCAGCACACCGGTCGGAATCTGTACAGAATTCATTTCCAACGCCTTCGAGCAGTTAAGTTGTAGCTCGTGGTCGAAAATTTCGCCACTCGACTCGCCCGACAAGTTCCAATACGTATGGTTGGTCAGGCAGACCGGCGTCGTGCCGTCGCTCTTGGCAAGCAACGTAATTTCGAGATTATTATCGTCATCAAAATCATAGACCACTTGGGCAGTAACCTCGTGCGGATAACCACAATCACCATCCTCCGAAACAAGGTTGAAAATCACACGATCGTACTCGACACTCGACTCCCACAAACGATTCGAGAAGTTCTTCGTACCACCGTGCAAGTGGTTCACTCCGTTATTGACTTCGAGTATGTACTCCTTACCCTCAACCGTCATTCGACCTCCTGCTATACGGTTTGCAACGCGACCGACCGTCTTACCGGCACACGCGCCATCACCAAAATAGCTCATCGGCGAGCGATAACCCAACACTACGTCGTCAATATTTCCCTCACGATCGGCAAAGCGCACCGCAACAATGCCGGCTCCGACATTGCTCAACTGCACCTCACTGCCGAGTGCATTGCGCATCGTATAGATCACAATTACCTCACCCTCGGGGGTTGCGCCCCAGATATGTTGTTCGACGGTCATACGCTCTACTCGACATCAACAGGTTTTACGTTTGCAATCAAATAGTCAATACGACGCAACGTCTCCTCCTTGCCGAGGAATGACGTCACATCATACATACCAGGGCCCTTGCCTGCACCGACCAGTGCCAGACGCAACGAGTTCATAATCTGACCCATACCATAGCCCTTCTCCTCAATCCACGCATGAACAATACGCTCGGTATTCTCCAACGAGAAGTCGTCAATCGATGCCAATACCTCACGCACCTCTGCCAAATGAGCTGGATTTTCGCCCTTCCAATATTTACGCATCTGCTTCTCATCGTACTCCGTAGGTGCAACGAAGAAATACGAGGTCAAATCCCACAAATCGCTAACGAACGTAGCTCTCTCACGCATGATATATGCCGCACGACCTGCCGTCTCGTCCGAAACTTCAATACCGTGCTCGCGCAAAATCGGCTGATAGAGTACGGCGAGTTCCTCGGCCGACTTGTTATGCATATATTGAGCATTGAACCACTTTGCCTTATCCGGTTGGAAACGCGCACCCGACTTCGAAACGCGTTCGAGCGAGAATGCATCGATGAGTTCCGACATCGAGAAAATCTCCTGCTCCGTTCCCGGATTCCATCCGAGCAGAGCCAACATATTGATAAACGCCTCAGGGAAGTAGCCGTCCTCACGATAGCCGTGAGCCGTATCGCCCGCAGGCGACACCCAATAGAGTGGGAATACAGGGAAGCCCATCTTATCGCCATCGCGCTTCGAGAGCTTACCGCCACCCGTCGGCTTCAAAAGCAGTGGCAGGTGTGCAAACTCCGGCTGCGTATCGCTCCAACCAAAAGCACGATAGAGCAGATAGTGCAGTGGCAACGACGGCAACCACTCCTCGCCACGAATAACGTGCGAAATCTCCATCAAGTGGTCATCGACAATATTTGCAAGGTGGTATGTAGGCAAAGCATCAACGCTCTTATATAGCACCTTGTCATCCAACGTCGAGGTATTCACCTCAACATCGCCACGAATCAAGTCGTGCATCTTCACAACCTCATTCTCCGGCATCTTGAAGCGGACAACCCACACATCTCCGCGTGCGATACGCGCTTCAACCTCCTCGGCCGACAATGTGAGCGAAGTTGGCAGCTGCTCGCGAACGGCATAGTTGTATGCGAAGGTCTCACCACGCTCCTCGTACTGCTTGCGCAGAGCATCCAACTCCTCCGACGTATCGAATGCGTAGTATGCCCAACCGGCATCGATGAGCTGCTTGGCATATTTAAGATATATCTCGCGACGCTCGCTCTGGCGATACGGAGCGTGAGGACCACCATAGCCCACACCCTCGTCAATCTCGACACCGCACCAACGAAGTGACTCGATGATATACTCCTCGGCACCCGGCACAAAACGCTGTGAGTCGGTATCCTCGATACGCAAAATCATCTTACCGCCATGATGGCGTGCAAAAAGGTAGTTGTAAAGTGCGGTGCGAACGCCGCCAATATGCAGAGGGCCCGTAGGCGACGGTGCAAAACGAACTCTTACTTCTCTTTTCATAGTCTTATATTCTCTTTTTTATCTTTTACTTCCTTGTTCTGTTTTTTTGGGGTGCAAACGATTACTTTACTCCCACAGATTGCGCGGATATACGCCCTGCTCAATCAGCGACTCTATCTTCGCAACGAGTTGCGGCTTATCCTCCTTATAAGTTACGCCAAACCACTGCGACGTGGTCTTCAAAACCTTCATCTTTGCCACGCCACCACCAATCAGACGATTGACCATCAACGGAATAAAGAACTCTGCTTTCAGATTGGTTTTGGTCGCCTCATCGGCCAAGAACTCCTTGAATGCCTCCTGCGAATAGGCAAAGTAGTCCGGCGTAAAACCAAAGAGGTTCATCGACACCGGCGTATTCTCCTCCAAAGCCACATCGTCACCCAAATCGTGGAAAACAATCACACCCTCGGCATTACGCTCAATTTTCGTACGCTCGACCATCGAGGTCAAGTTGCCGCAACGGTTCACCGTGCAGACACCGCGCGAAACGGTACCATTCTCCGAGAGTGTCTTATTTACCTCGTAGCGGACCATGCAGTACTTATTCTTGCTGCCCTCCAACTTCGAGAGATACTCGCCAATCACTTTATAGGCATTCTCTCCATAAAAGTCGTCGGCATTGATAACCGCAAACGGCGTGTCGATAGCATCGGCTGCCATCATCACTGCGTGGTTCGTACCCCACGGTTTCTCGCGACCCTCCGGAACGGAAAAGCCCTCCGGCAGATAGTCGAGTTCCTGATACACGTACTCCACCTCGATACGTCCGCCGAAACGCTCTGCATTAAAGACCGAGCGGAAATCGTCGGCAAACGAATGGCGAATAACGAAGACCACCTTGCCAAAACCGGCACGAATTGCATCATATACCGAATAGTCGATAATCGCCTCGCCGTTAGGACCTACACCGTCCATCTGTTTGAGCGAGCCATAGCGCGAGCCCATACCCGCAGCCAATACCAAAAGAGTTGGTTTTACCATAATTTTGTATGTTTTTATTGTCTTATTATTGCCCTGTTTATTTTTGGTTCGTCCCCCCTATTTGCCGAACGTACCGCCATTCGTCTTGCACCCCGCAAGCCACAAGCCCGAACACAGCGTCCCAAAATCGTACAAAGTTATGAATTTTTTACGATTTCAACAAGCCACAGCCGATAAAGCACAGTCGGTATCCGTTTTTCAGCAAAAAAACTTTGTTTTTTCGCATATTTTCGCTATATTTGAGCGAACAAATCTTCAACGAGCTATGAGACGGTTAATAATTTTGGCAATAGCGGCATTTTCGTTATGCTCCATTGCCGCAGCACAGCAGAGCGTTGTCATGACATCGCAAACAACAGACACTACCCCATCGTCACTCTCGAAAAAGGAGCTTCGTCTCGAACGTCGCGCATCACGCACATACCGTTACGGCGAACGTGGCTATTTCGGTACGGCACAAGCCGGAATTTTGATTGGTTCGCCGACATTTATTGCATACGGAGCAAAGATTATCAACGGCTATAATTTCAACCAATGGTTCTCGCTCGGTGGCAGCATCGGAGCATTCTACAACCCTTCGTTCGTACCATACGAAGACTGCATCTATATGCCTATAAATCTGCATTTAAGAGCAACCGTACTCGACCGCAAGGTATCCCCATATTTCGTACTTGACGCAGGTGTTTTTCTTGATATATATCGCGACCAACCGACGCACACCCTAACCAATATGATAGCTCTGCCGTACATACATCCGGAGATGGGCGTCGCCATACGATTCAAGAAAGGACGAATGCTCAACATTGGAGCCGGATTTCCTTACTTCTTATACGCATTCTGCGCAAGCGTAAACGTCGGCTTCACATGGTAAGTGGCGAGCAAAAAAGAGACAAAAAACCGGACTAAAAAAACAGACAACGAAACAAAATATTCGGCAGACAAAAGACGTTAGACGGGCAGCAAGCACGGATGACGTCTTTTGTGTTATTACACGTTATTGAGCGGTTATTGCGTGCAGAGTTTGTAAATCCCGTACAAAAGTTGTACTTTTGTAGAAAATTGCACCTATGACAAACGAAAAGAGACGCGGCTGGTGGCGAGAGATTTTTCGCAAACGCCGCATAAGCATATCAAATCCCGAAACTGCCAGCGAGAGTTGGTACACCCACATATCGCCCGTCGGCATCGGCACTTCGGCTGTGGCTCTGGTGTTTATCGTCTTCGGCATATTACTGCTCCTCGTGGCATATACCCCACTGCTCGACATGCTGCCGGGATATCGAACCGACGCCAGCAAGTCGCGCGAGACGTTGGTCCGTAGTCTGATTCGCATCGACTCGCTCGAACGCAAGATGAACGACATGCTTATTTACAACGAAAACCGCATCCTTGTCGTGGATGGTAAGACGCCTACGATGCGCACCGTACAGAACGACACGACAGCTCGCAGCAAGCAGATTATTCCGCCATCGCAGGCCGATTCACTCTTCCGCCAACAGATGGAAAACGACAACGCCTACGCACTCAATACCACACAGGGCAACACACACAGCAGTATTAATGCCGTAAAGCCGTTAGATGGTATCATTGCCGAACGTTTTAACGCCAAAGTTGGTTTGTACGGCGTACGCATAGCAAGCGCACCGGCAACGCAAGTTGTAGCTATCGCCGCAGGAACGGTTACGGCGGCAGATTGGATTCCGGATAGTGGCAATTGCATAACCATCCAGCACGACAACGGAATGACGTCGGTCTATCGCCGTATGTCGAGCACCATAGCCGCCAAAGGTCAGCGCGTAGCAAGTGGCGAGGTGGTCGGATATTCGTCCGACGAAGAGGAGAAAGATTCTCTCTTTGAATTTGAACTATGGATGAGCGGCAAACCGCTCGATCCCGAGGCATACATCATATTCTAACACACTAATCCATTAAACACAACAGATGAAACAGCGAATTGCATTGCTCGGCTCGACCGGCTCTATCGGCGTACAGACGCTCGATATAGTACGCGAAAATGCAGAGCGATTCGAGATAATAACGCTCACGGCTCATAGTAATTGGGAGCGTCTTGCAACTCAGGCACGCGAATTTGACGCCGACAGCGTAGTCATCGCCGACGAGCGTTACTACACGCCGCTATGCGAAGCACTCGCCGATACCGACATCAAGGTATATGCCGGTGAGGAGGCCGTAGCGCAATGTGCGGCAGCGGGAAACATCGACGTCGTCGTAAATGCGTTGGTCGGATATGCCGGTATGGCTCCCACCCTGCGCGCTATCGAGCAAGGCAAAAAGATTGCTCTCGCCAACAAGGAGTCGCTTGTCGTGGGTGGCGAGTTGGTAATGCGTGAGGCGTTAAAGCACCACGCGCCAATCATCCCGATCGACTCCGAGCATTCGGCAATATTTCAGTGTCTGATGGGCGAAACAGCACCCATACGTCGTCTTATCGTGACGTGCAGTGGAGGTTCGCTACGCGACCTTCCGCGCGAAGCGTTGACAGATATCACTCCGGAGCAGGCTCTGCGCCATCCGCAATGGACAATGGGTGCAAAGATTACAATCGACTCCTCGACACTCGTAAACAAGGGTTTCGAAGTTATCGAGGCACATTGGTTGTTCGGCATCGAGCCGGAGCGTATATCTGTTATTCAACATCCGCAATCAATCGTTCACTCGATGGTCGAATTCGAGGATGGCGTAATCAAAGCTCAACTCGGCTCGCCAGATATGCATGCACCGATTTCGTTCGCACTGCTCTTTCCGGAGCGTGCCGTACGCAGTAGCGAGCATTTCAGTTTTACGGACAACCCGACACTCACATTCTGCGAGGTGGACCGCGTGAAATATCCGGCACTCGACATTGCGTACGACTGTCTGCGCCGAGGTGGTACGGCAGGTTGTACAATGAACGGAGCAAACGAGGTGGCCGTAGCGGCATTCTTGGCGCATAAGTGTGGTTATCTGGACATCGTACGCACAATCGAACACGCACTCGACAAGGCATCCTTCATATTGCACCCGACTGAGCACGATTTGGCTGCGGCAAATGACGAGTCGCGCGAATTGGCTCGTGCATTCCTAAAATTGTAAAACAAAAAAACAGAGAGTATATAGAGATGGAAATTTTTATCAGATTGGTACAATTCTTTTTGAGCCTGACGCTGCTCATCACCGTTCACGAATTCGGACACTTCATCGTGGCGCGTTTGTTCAAGATTCGCGTCACGAAGTTCTACATATTTTTCGACTGGGGCTTCTCGCTCTTTAAGTTCCGTCGCGGCGAGACCGAATATGGTCTTGGATGGCTCCCATTGGGTGGTTACTGCCAGATTTCAGGAATGGTTGATGAGACGCAGAACGCATCGGATTTGGCCGCCGAGCCACAACCGTGGGAGTTTCGCTCGAAGCCCGCTTGGCAGCGATTCCTCGTATTGGTGGCAGGCGTAACGATGAACCTTCTGTTGGCATTCGTCATCTACTGCGGCATATCCTACACGTGGGGCAGTTCGTACATCGCAAATGAAGATTTAATCTACGGCTACAACTTCAACGAGAAGGCCGAGTCACTCGGTTTTCGCGATGGCGACCGCGTGGTATGCATCGGCGGCGAGCATATCGTAAAATACAACACCATTCTCTCGAAAGTACTGCTTGCTGACGAGGCAACCGACGTAGTTGTCGAGCGTGGTGGCGAGCAAGTACGTTTCACACTGCCGTACGAGCAACTGAACGAGTTGCGTAAAGAGGGAGATTTCGTAGGCTTTTACGAGCCACGTCTGCCGTTCATCATAGATAGCATCGTTTCGCCGACGGCTGCTGCCGCAGGTCTTATGCGCGGAGACCGTATTGTAGGCATCGACAATGTGATGGAGGACGACTTTTCGGCATACGCTGCGCTGATGACCGAGCGCGCAGGAAAAGATGCGATATTTTCGGTCGAGCGCGGTTGCGACACGTTGCAAATAAGCATTCCTATTAACGCCGAGGGTATGATTGGAGTCGTACGTCATCCATATCTGATGCCACGCACCGAGTACTACACACTCGCACAAGCAATTCCGGCCGGTGCGCGCCTGACGGTAAACACAATAAAGGATTATTGGCAGCAGTTGAAGATGATTGTCAAACCGAATACGGGTCTCTACAAGCAGGTCGGCGGATTTATCGCCATTGCAAACATCTTCCCGACCGAGTGGGATTGGTATCGTTTCTGGTCGATGTCGGCATTCCTCTCGATTATCCTCGCCATTATGAATATCATCCCTATTCCGGGCTTGGATGGCGGTCACACGCTCTTCACGCTCTGGGAGATGATTACCCGTCGCAAGGTGAGCGACAAAGTGATGGAGGTGGCGCAGTACATCGGTCTTGTGCTGATTTTGGCACTACTCATCTTTGCCAACGGTAACGACATATACAAATTCTTCAAATAACAGCGACGATTATGGCAAAAGTCAAACGTGCGTACTTCTGTCGCGAGTGCGGTTTCGAAGCACCGAAATGGTTGGGCAAATGCCCATCGTGCGGAGCATGGAACTCTTTTGCGGAGGAGATTATCGCCAAGCAGAGCGCATCGGTTCCTGCAGCGGTTACGGGTGGAGGGTTGCCCGTAGCGCGTCCACAGCGTGTGCGCGACATCCAGAGCGGCACGACAGAGCGCATCGACACCGGCAACAGCGAGGTAAATCGCGTGTTGGGCGGCGGATTGGTACGTGGCTCACTCGTACTGCTCGGTGGTGAGCCGGGCATCGGTAAATCAACCCTATCGCTACAACTTGCACTCTCGGCAAACTCGCTCAAAACACTCTACGTCTCGGGCGAGGAGTCTGCCGAGCAGATTCGTATGCGCGCCGAGCGAATCGGTATCCAAAACGAAGAGTGCATCGTATATACCGAGACGTTGCTCGAAAATATCGTTGCACAGATTGACGAGTTGCAGCCAGATGTGGTGGTTATCGACTCCATACAGACAATGTACACCGACCTTGTCGAGTCGTCGGCAGGCAGCGTATCGCAAATCCGCGAGTGTGCAGCCACACTTCTTAAATATGCCAAGGCAACCGGCACGGCGATATTCATCATCGGCCACATTACCAAAGAGGGAACGATTGCCGGTCCGAAAATTTTGGAGCACATTGTCGATGTAGTTCTGCAATTCGAGGGCGATAGCAACAACATATACCGCATACTGCGCGGCATTAAGAATCGTTTTGGCGCGACGGCCGAAATCGGCGTATTCGAGATGCTCGGCGATGGTTTGCGAAGTGTGGAAAACCCTTCGGAGGTGCTGCTAACGCACTACGACGAGCCACTGAGCGGTATTGCGGTTGGCGCAGCAGTTGATGGCATACGCCCATACCTCATCGAAGTACAGGCACTCGTCGGACAAGCTACCTACGGCACACCTCAACGCAATACAACCGGCTACGACACGCGCCGTATGAATATGTTGTTGGCGATATTGGAGAAGCGGGTCGGGATGAAGATGTTCCAAAAGGATGTCTTTCTGAACTTTGCCGGCGGTTTTCGCATTGGCGATACAGGTCTCGACTTGGCGATTGTCGCAGCGGTCATCTCGTCGTACTTCGACCGTCCGTTACGCGACCGTCTGGCTCTGGCTGGCGAAGTCGGTCTTTCGGGAGAGGTGCGACCGGCACCACGTACCGAACAACGCATAGCCGAGGCTGCACGATTGGGGTTCAACCGTATCGTGGTTTCGGGTTATGCGGCACAATCACAGAAGAAGATTTCGGGCATAGAGGTTATCCGCATCAATAGCATCACAGAACTCGCCCGCCATATATTCGACAGCCGACACGAGGAGCATTTCGACGATTAGTACTCCAATCGCCACGCAACCTCGTCACGCAGAAATTCGGCAGTTGGCGTATCGTCCGACAGAGCGAGCAAACGGCTCACTGTCGGGCGATTTTTTTCGATAAGCGACACTGCAAGAGCAACTGCACCCTGTGCAGCAAGATGGTTATTAGGGAAATTACGCACCACGCGCTCGACCGCTGCTACGGCACACTCTACCGAGACACTCTCGCTACGCGAAGCGGCAAGCATTGCCGCATAGACAAGCAACTCGTTCGGTTGTGTGGTCCACGCCAATAGCAACTCATCAATAGGCTCTATGCGACACAGCAACGCCTGTGCGGCCTGCTCGGCAACCTCCGAATTGATGATACCCGATGCCCAAAACTCAGCACTCTCCACACTACGAATCTCCGTAGGCGAAGCCGTCCATAGAGCTATGATACGTAACTCGCGCACCTGTTGCTGATAGAGGTAGCGGGCAAAACCATCATCCTCACCCACTCCGCGAGCCATATCGCGCAACGTATGAATAGCAACACCGTAATTGAGCCCATAATCGGCACCATAACAGCGAAACGTGTCAAGCACTGCTCCGTTCATAGCTTTACGGAGTGCACCAAGCAGCGCGACCATACGCGAAGTGTAATTCTCCATCGCAGAGTCGTTTTTTTTTGTAATATGATTATTTTATTGGAGCAATCTCAACCTGACTGCCATACTGATAGACATCCAACATTGCATCTGCAACCTCGCGCAAACCACAAAGCAGCGTGCAACGACACTGTGCAGGCACTGCGTACACATGGCGCACCTTCACCTTCTCGTCAGCCACCGGAATATACGACACATTGGCCGGCGACGGCTCGAAATGCAACATTACAACCTCGCCCGAAAGGTCGGAAACAGGGACTATACCCGCATCGTCACGATAACGACACAACACATAGTCGCGATTATCAGCCGTAGGCGTAATCTCAAAGCGATGCTCTACAATCGTACTGTGCTCCTTACCATAGAAGAGAGCAAGCAACTCCGATTCAAGGCGTGCAATCTCGTCCAAAGCAGATTGCAGACCGGCGCCAAAGACATACTCTCCCGCCTCACCCGTTATGAGTTCTATTCGATGACGACGCAACGAGAATATCATATCAGCAGCAGCCGATGCCTGTTGCTCCTGTGTCATCACACGACCATCCGTGCGAAACGACGGCAGGGAAGACGGCGCAACACACTTCGGCTCACTTATCACACTCGGAGCAACCTTCTGCGAAGCAGACACGATATCGGCCGCAATGATTTCGCACTCGGTACGCGAAGCAAGCGATGCTCGCACACCGAGATACTTTTGAGCATAACGAGCCAATTCGCCCGGTGTGAAGGAGCGTTGTTCGACACGCAACACCACTGCCACCTCGCTCTGGGGTTGCGAAAAGACAATCTCTCCACCGTTATTCTTATAAACGCCTACACGCTGAATTGTTTGCGCCATTGTGGCAATCGACACACAGCCGACGGCCATTAAAATCAGAAGTCGCTTCATTTGTTTCAAGTATTCTTTTCCGCGAAATTAACTCTTTTCGCGCGATATTCAAAATTTAAGATAAAATTCCTTCGTCAATGCCCTATACTCCTCGCTAAACTCACCTCGCACATCGGTTTCGATGGTGAGTGTTTCGAGTTGCGGAGCCTCTCCCTCCGCCGAGCGAGCAAACTCGGCCATAACTCGTTTCACCGCGCCTCCCGGAATAGAGCGCACATCGCATCGTCGCACCATACACAGGTGCGTTTCGGAGGCAAAACGCTCCATCTCTTCGGATGGAAGTATCAACGCTAACCGACCATGCTCGGAGAGCATACGCTCGGCTACGGCAGCCAACTCGGCAAAGGTTATCTCGGTCGTATGACGTGCCACCGTACGACGCGAATCGGGCGAAAGAAGAGAGTTGACAAAATATGGAGGATTCGACACAATCACATCAAACGGCTCGCCTTCGAGCATCTGTGCCGGCAAAGCAAGCGAGTGCAGCCGCTCGCTCCATGGAGAACACTCGAAATTACGTGCAGCACAACACGCCGCCTGCTCGTCAATATCTACGCCCAAAATATACTCCGCATCGCAACGCTCGGCAGCCATCAGCGCAATTACGCCGGTACCCGTTCCCAAGTCCAGCACACGACGAGCGCCCGACAGACGGCACCATGCACCAAGCAATACGCCATCCGTACCGACCTTCATCGCCACGTCCGACTGCTCGACCTCGAAATGTTTGAACCGGAAAACCGACATACTCGCCCTACTCACCCATTTGTGTTATTATTTCAAAAAGCCGTCGATACCGGCACCAAAGAGCGAAAAGTCGTAACGCACCGGATCTTCGGCATCAAATTGACGCAACGCCTCTGTAATTTGCTCCGTTGCCCGCCAATCACTTTGACGACGCGTAAGCAAGCCGAGCGCACGCCCCATATTTCCCGAATGAACATCGAGTGGAAGGTAGAGTGCCGACATCGGAATACGCCTCCAATCGCCAAAATCGACGCCCCTATCATCATGACGCACAAACCACCTTACGTACATATTCAGGCGTTTACAAGCAGCTCCTTTGTCGATTGACGAAAAGTGTTTCTCGCAGTGCACATCATGCTCCGCCGAAAAGAACTCTTTGCGAACATGCGACAGCACCGCTACCATCGACCCCAAACGTTCGTATGAGCTCTGGAACAGTTCACCTATCGAACCGTAACGCTCACAAATCGAGCGCATGGCACGCACGAAATCGACGAAATCGTCTCCATTAAACGTACGGTGGACAAACGTGCGCAGACGAGCCAAATCCTGCTCCGTATGGTTACAGACAAAGTCGTAGGGTGCGCCATCCATATACTCGACCATACGACGCGCACTGCGAACAATCGCTTTACGGTTGCCCCACGCAATGGTAGCGGCCAGAAAACCCGCAATCTCACGATCACGCACATCCCCGAATGCATGCGGAATACTTATTGGATCGCTCTCGATAAACTCCGGCCGATTATACTTATCATGCAGGAATTCGAGCCAATCGCGCAACGACTCGTATGTCATATTAGAGTATTTGACCATCACTCATAACTATTTTTCGGTCGGCAGACGAAGCCAACGTCTCATCATGCGTCACCATCACAATCGTCTGTCCGAACTGCGTACGCACATCATAGAGCAGGCGCTCAATCTCGTCACGATTACGCGTATCAAGATTACCGGTCGGCTCGTCAGCAAAGAGCACCGATGGACGATTCATCAAGGCTCGCGCAATCGCTACACGCTGCTGCTCTCCACCCGACATTTCGACCGGCTTATGCGCCAAGCGGTGTTGCATACCGACCATTTCAAGCAACTCCGCAGCACGATGCTCCGCCTCGCGACGCGACGTACCACCTATGAGCGATGGCATCATCACATTCTCGACAGCCGAAAACTCAGGCAGCAGATGGTGGAATTGAAAAACAAAACCGATATGACGATTACGAAACTGCGCCAACTCTTTCGATGCGAGTCCGGCGACATCCACGCCCGCTATCTCCACACGACCGCTATCTTGCGGCATCAGCGTACCGAGAATCTGCAACAGCGTACTCTTGCCAGCACCACTTGCACCCACAATCGCCACAATCTCTGCCTGTGCGACCTCCAACGAGACTCCTCGCAGAGCCTCGACCGAGCCAAATCGCTTATATATATCAGTTGCCTTTATCATCTTCATCTCTTTATATATGCTTCATACATCTTAACCGTATGCACTGCCTCGCGCACGTCGTGCACCCGCAAAATCGACGCACCTTGTCGCAATGCCTCCCAACCGAGAACCTGCGTACCGCACAATGCCTCGTCAGACGAGATGTCGAGCAAGCGTGTAATCATTGATTTGCGCGACACGCCGACCAACACCGGATATCCAGCCTCACAAAGCCGCGACAAGCAACGCAACAACGTATAATTTTGCTCCAACGTCTTTGCAAAACCAAAACCCGGATCAAGCACAATACGCTCGGCACGCACACCGCACGCCTGCATCCTCTCTGCTTTCATAAGCAACTCGTCGAACACCTCCGATACGACATCATCGTACGCTGTCAAATTCTGCATCGTCTGCGGAGTTCCGCGCATATGCATCAAAACATACGGCACACCTAACTCGGCAACCGTCTGCCACATCTGTCCGTCGCCATCGCCCCCCGTAATATCGTTCACGATAACCTCGCCAAACTTCGCCACAGCGCGACGTACCACCTCCGAACGGAAGGTATCGACCGACACCGGCACATATGCATCGACACTCCTAACTGCCGCAATACCGCGCTCGACCCTACGCCACTCCTCTTCCAATGACACCTCGTCGGCACCCGGACGCGAAGAGTATCCGCCGACATCTATAATCGACGCACCGTCGGCGATGTGGCGAGCGACAAGCGCCACCAAATCCTCCGTCTGCTCCGCTCGTCCGGCTGCATAGAACGAATCGCCCGTAACATTGACGATTGCCATCACCTGTCGGCAACGCAGATTAATATCACGCAGTGTATTATTGTTCATTATTCGACTCCCTCATACGGACAGCCATCGCTCGAAAGCGGTAGTCAAGCTCCGCAACATCCTTTTGTATATCCTCCAACGAGATATTGACAATCGAGAAGTCTGCTCGACCGACCAACTCCTCATCCGAACACTGTGCCGCCATTCGCTGCTCTATCTTCTCGCACGACACACCATCACGCTCCATGGCTCTTGCCAAACGCAACGACCGAGGAGCAAGCACAGCTACCGTCACATCGACTACATCGTCGAATTGTGCCTCGAAAAGAATAGCCGCCTCGATAATCACATAATCGCCAGACTGCTCCGACACCCAACGCACAAAATCCTCTTTTACGGCTGGATGCACAATAGCATTCAAGCGAGCCAACTGCTCCTCACAACCAAAGACCCGACCGGCAAGATATACTCTATCTAACACCCCTTCGCGATAGCACTCTGCACCAAAGGCCCCAACTATCGCTTCACGCAACGATTCTGAGTCGTTCATCAGCCCCTTCGCGCGCTCGTCGGCCACATAGACCGCTACACCACGCTCGGCAAACATACGACAAACGGTACTCTTACCGCTACCGATTCCGCCACATATTCCGACCCGTATCATCGACTACAAAAGGGTTAATTATCATCATTCGAAACTGCTACATCAGGCACCACTCCTATCGAGCGCACCTTAATATCGCTCAAACGCACAGCAATTGCATTTTGCAGCGACTGCGGCTCGATATGCAGACGGCGCGTCGTAGCCGATACATCGCACACGCCCGTTACGTCCGTAACCTCCGTCCACTGCAACTCTTCGAGTGGCACAGTGATACGGCGCGACGAAGAGATAAAGTAGCCGACGAGGTTGGTACCCTTGCCCTCAACCACACACGGCACATCGTAACGATGGTTACCGATTCGCACCTTTACGTTCATATCGGTCGTATATGTATAGTTGAGTTTAGCGATGTACCACAAGACGAACGACACCACAAACAGCATCATAAATACGGGAGAGACATAGCGCATCAATCGCTTAAACCATCCCTTGACTCTATCCAAAAATCTTTTCATACGTATGCAAAGATACAAAAAATCCCGAACATCGTAGCGGACATTCGGGATATTTTAGCATATAGTCAACCTTCGCGACTACTCTTCGAGCCAAGCACCGTGCTCCTTATAAATTTTATCAGCGATAAACTCCATCGCCTTTGCCGACGGATGACAGCCCCTGCCTGTCGAAGGGTTATAGTCGTGCTTCGGCATATAGGTTTGGTCGTTATAGCCATTTACGGCAAGCAAATCGACAACCTTCGCACCGTAATGTGCTGCAATCTTATGAATAGACTGCTGAATACCCGAAGTGAGATAGTCACCGATGATGCATACAATCTTAACCTTCGGATTGCGCTCACGAACGAGGCATATCAGCTTAATATACGCCTCGCAGAATGTCGTGTCGTTCAACGCCTCAATTTGTGCGCGTGTTGTAGCCGCATCTGCCACATCGAAAAGTTTTTGCATGCTGGCATCGCTCGGAGCCGACGTCGAACGCATGGTAATACCCGGAGCGAGCGGATCGACATTATGTGCATAGTCGTTCGTTCCGCCATGAATCAGCACAATGTCGGCACTACCAACACCCGACTGGTTGATAAATCGCGTACAGTAATCCTGACCAAACCAGCTCTGCGAACTCGACGACGGATTAGTCGTACGCGTGACGGCTGTTCCCGAATATGCAATATTGCGTTCAAAACGCGCATTCTGCATATGGTCGTAAATCAATCGCCACCAATAGGTCTGTCCCACAAGGTTCAAGTCGCCATCCGTTGTCGGGTAGTGCGCTCCGTAGTTATAGGAGATATAACCGCGATAGGTCGAAATCGAGTCACCGATAACACTCACCCTCTTCGGTGGTGCGGTAACTGTCTCTGTATTCTTCACCAAGCCCGAGATTACAGGATAGCCATCAGCACCCGGCTCCCACTGTTTCAACACATTACCCTCAACTGTCGAGTGTGCCGAAACGTAGTTATTAAGTTTTGTAAGCAACGTTCCGTCGGTCATCTGCGCCATCTTCAACGCCGTAAAACCCTCGCCCGAAAC
>JAFNYX010000098.1 GCA_017654125.1 Alistipes sp.
GTCTATTCCAAGTATCATAAGGAGGATTTCGATCGCTTCTATCACTGGGGCGAACTGCTTGTTGCGGACTTCGATATGATTGACAAATATTGTGTCGATGCGTCGCGTCTGTTTCGCAATATTTCGGATTTGAAGGAGTTGGAGCAGGATTTGGATTACCTAACGCCAGAACAATTACAAATCGTGCGAGAGTTTTGGCGTGCGATTGGCGAGGAGCAGTCGTTTTCCGAACAGAAAAAACGGTTCGTCGGTTTGTGGCGTACGCTTGGCTCAATATACGAAGAGTATCGCGCACATTTGCGAAAACTCGGCATCGGTTATACGGGAATGATTTATCGCGATGCGGTCGAACGTATCGAGCGCGATGCAACTCTGCAACTGCCTGACGAACGATATGTTTTTGCGGGCTTTAATGCACTGTCGGAGTGCGAGATGAAGTTGTTGCGGTATATGGCAACCAACTATTCGACCGACTTTTTCTGGGATTATGACGATTACTATTTCCGTAGCGAAGCGCAAGAGGCAGGTGTCTTTATTCGCCGCAACCTCTCAATGTTGCCTGCGGACGATACCGTTTCGCACGACAATCTGCGTAATATCCGTTCGATTGATGTGGTTGCCACATCGACTGCCGTAGCACAATGTCACTATGCAGTGTCGCTGTTGCGCGAAATTGCGGGCAAGGATGCTGACGGACGACAGTTGCCGCTCGATAAGGATACGGCGGTGGTACTGACGGATGAAAATCTGCTCATGCCGTTGCTGTATGCTCTGCCCGAAGAGTTGGGTAGGGTGAATGTTACGATGGGTTATCCGCTACGAAACACGCCGACCTACGCGCTCATCGAGCGCTTGCTTGACCTGCAAACGCACGTACGCGCAAAACAAGATGGCATAACATTCTATCATATTGATGTCGATGGTTTGCTTTCACATCCATATATTGCCGAACTCGAACCGCAGTTGGCGGCCGATATTCGTGCAAAGATTTCCAAAGAGCGTATCTTTAATGTTCCTGCCGATATGTTGGCACGCACGCCATTGTTGTCTGTGTTGTTTCGCGCGACAAATGACTGGCGATCGCTTGTCGAGTATCTGCGTGATGTGTTGATTGCTATTGGCTCAATGCCTGTGGAGGCAACTGACGCTACAATGCGTAGCGAGTATCTTGCTGTGGCAGTTGAGAACGTGTCGCAACTGCTGAATATGATTGGCTCGTGTGGTGTAGAACTTTCGCTTACGATATGCCGCAAATTGGTGCGGCGTCATTTGCAGGGTGTGCGTATCCCGTTTGAGGGCAAGCCGTTGGAGGGTTTGCAGATTATGGGTATCCTCGAAACACGTAACCTCGATTTTCGCAATGTGTTGATTTTGTCGATGACCGACTCCAACTTCCCCGGTAATCGTACGGCGGATTCGTCATTCGTGCCATATAATCTGCGCTATGCCTATGGTCTGCCTACGCCCGAACATCACGAGGGGGTTTATGGTTACTACTTCTATCGTCTGATTCAGCGTGCCGAACGAGTGGCGATGCTCTACTGTGCCCACTCCGACAAGCGAGGTTCGGGTGAGCCGAGTCGCTACATCAGACAGTTGCAGTATGAGAGTGAGATTCCGATATCATATACCGATGTCGGAGTAGATGTCCGAATGACGGAGGGTGAGCCGATAGTAATAGAGAAGGATGAGCGAGTTATGGAGCGATTGCACCGTTATGTTGATGGTGTGGCAACGATGTCGCCGACTGCATTTTCGCGCTATGTGAAGTGTCCGATGCAGTTCTATTTTGCTTCGGTTGCGCGTCTGCGTCCGGAGAGTGACCTTACAGAGGATGTCGATAATCAGACCTTCGGAAATATTTTTCATGCGGCGGCTGAAAGTTTGTATGGTGAGCTTATTGGGGATAAATCGCCAGCAGTTCGTCTGTCGGCTATGCGTACGGATGGTAGTGTGGATCGGGTAATGGATGAGGCGATTCGTGAGTTCGGTTTTGCTACAAGTGCCGATGGCGTAGGATCGCTGTCGGGCGAAATTGGTGTTGTTCGGGAGATTTTGACGGGTTACTTGCGCGATAATGTTATGCGTTACGATGCGTCGCAGAGTGGATACGAGGTGTTGGAGTTGGAGGCCACCGAGCAATATGCCTTCCCGTTTGAGTGCAATGGCGAGAAGATGGCAGTTGCGTTCGAGGGTAAGTTCGATAGAATTGATCGTCGTGGAGAGGGTTTAATACGCGTTATCGACTATAAGACAGGTGCCAAACATTTGTCGTTCAAGAATATAGAGGATATCTTTTTTGGCGAGGCGAAAGACCGCCAAACCAGTATGATTAACACCTTTATCTATGCAATGATTCTGTATCATGCCCGACGAGTCGATACGCAGCCGGCGCTCTACTTTGTGCGTACGATGGCAAATGATGATTATACGCCACTCATCGAGGATTGTTCGCGCGCGAGTCGTGGCGATACCTATGCGACGTACGAGAAGGAGTTTGAGTCGGCAATATCAAAAGTGTTTGCCGAAATGTTCGATCGAAACGTGCCTTTCCGTCAATGCGATGACGAAAAGACGTGCCAGATGTGCGATTTTGCCGACATCTGTCTTCGTGGAAAAGAGTAGTGTGAGGTGGGTGTGGACTAAAACGGAAGTTCTACCTTGAAATATGCCGCACCACTTGCTTTGGCGGCGGCGAGTCCGATTTGCGAATCCTCGAAAATAAGTGTTTCGGCAGGCGTAACACCCTCAATCTGCATCGCTTTCAAGAAGCAATCGGGTGACGGCTTCGAGTGTTCGACTGCATCGGCCGAAAGTATGCCGTCAAAACCGTCTTCGATGCCGAGATGCCGCATCACGTTTTGAATGTTAGACGGATGACCTGTCGAAACAATCCACGCTTTGCCACCCTGACGGCGAAAATCGCACACGAAATTCCACAACGGTTCGTTGAGCGTAACCATATCAAAATGCGTAGGGTATATCGCCACTTTACGCATCCTTATTCGGTGCTGACGCTCGGGATCGGTGATCCCTAAATCGGTCAGAAATTCGGGACAACGCAATCCAAAATATCGTTCGCGATACACCTCCATCGAAATATTTATTCCCTCCTCGGCGAGAGCTTCGATATATGAAGTGGCGTTGGCACGGCCGGTGTTGGCGAGTGTGCCGTCAAAGTCTAATAGAAGTAACTTTATGCGCATAGAGTCGAGAGAGTGTTAGTCGAAAGATTGCATTCCAGATCGGGAGATGCGTATAATGCGTTGATACTCTTCGGGCGTGAGCTCCATAAAGAAGTAGTGTATTGGATCGACGCGCATACCCTCATAGCGTACTTCGTAGTGCAGATGCGGAGCCAGCGATAGACCGGAGTTGCCCGAGCGCGCAATGATGTCGCCACGACGTACACGCTCTCCGCGCTTAACCTTTGCGCTTTGCAGGTGGCTATACGAGGTGGTGTATCCATTGTAGTGGTCGATGACCACCGTAAGTCCCGAAGTGGAGTTTTTGCCGGAAACATTACTTACAATACCGTCTGCTGTCGCAAAAATCGGTTCACCTTCGGGTATAGTATAATCGACACCTTGATGCGATTGCAGTGTACGGTAAAACGGGTGCATCAGCAGCCCGTAAGCGGCTGTCAGCAGAGTGAGCTGGTGGTTGATTACGGGTTGTATGGATGGGATGTTGTTGCTGCCGTTGCCAAGTTCCGACATGCGCTCCTGTAACGTGTTGTACGAGCTCTCGACTGCGGTCAGCTTTGTCTCCAATGCATCAATCGATGCGAGCATTTCTCGCTTCATTTGTCGATCCGATTTTTCGAGCAACTTCTCTTGTAACTCAACGCGTTGCTGCTTGTATTCGGAATTGAAATCGTATGGCGTGGACTCGAACAAAATGTTGAATATGTTGCGGTCGCGTTCCATGACGTTTTCGACTACGGCGCTGAGCGAATCGTAACGCGCCGTCAGTGCATCATACTCCTCTTGAAGGCGGTCGATCGAGTGGCGCAGAGCATACTCTGTCGGTGTGTCGAACAGTAGCGAAAAGACTATGAAGTATATTACGACGGCACCCACCCACGTCAGCAGTTTGACAGCCAGACGCGAAATGTTGTGACGCAGCGTATTGCGCCTTTTACGTGGAGTATTTTTGCTATTCATTATTGCCATATCTTTACTCCGTTTCGAGGTCGGTGTTATACTTCATGTTCTCCATGAGTTGCTTGTACTCGTCGGAGGTCATATTCTTGTTGAAATAGTTTACCGGATTGACATTGCGACCCATGTAGAGAACCTCGTAATGCAGGTGCGGACCGGTTGAACCGCCTGTTGAACCAACCTCGCCGATAATCTGTCCGCGAGTCACACGGTCACCCTTCTTGACGAAAATCTTGTTCAGGTGTGCGTATCTGGTCTTGTATCCGAAATCGTGGTTGAGCAGTACCTGCTTGCCATAACCGCGACGACGCATCCCCTCATCGGTCATCTGTACGACAGCATCACCCGTAGCATACACCGGTACGCCGCGATTGCATGACAAATCGACACCTTTGTGCATCCTGCGAGTCTTGAAAATAGGGTGCTTCGAGCGTACACCGAATGCATAAAAACCTTGTAGTTGAGTGCGATCGATAGGCCAAATAGCAGGGATGGCAAACGACATATTTTCCTTGTTCTTTGCCATAATCTGCAACTCGTCGAGCGATAGCGAAGCGGCATAGGTTGTGCGAGCCAGAGCGTCGATGTCGCGCCACGTTTTGTTCATGAGCGAGGAGTATTCGTCGCCTTGTAGTGAGGCGTATTTTGAGTCGGGATATGGCGTGTAGATGCCGCCGAGCGCGAGCGAATCAACCGAGAAGAGCGAGCGATAGACATAAATATCACGATGGTGGACTTCATCGATTTGGCTTTGTAGTGTACGGATGCGGTCTTGAAGAATACCGTATTTTAGCACGAGTTCGCGATTGCGCTTGCCGAGCGACCACATTTTCGGTGTGTAGAACAGATGTGAAAGGGCTAGATTGAGTATTGAAATGACGATAAATCCAAGCAAAATCTTACGCAGCATTGCATAACGCGACATACGGACTCTCTCCGTATTATCCACGCTTGTCGTTGTCGAATAGTTGCGTAATACCCCCACAGTGTAAAAATTTTTATTATATAGGTAAAAATTACCCGTTTATAGGTGCAAAATTAGTGTAAATTTTATACTTTTGCAACCGATTTACGGTGTTTGAATATATTCAAACAATTTCTGTAAGAACGTAAGTAGGTAATAATTATTGTAACATATATGGAATCAAACAAAATCAGACAAGCGTTTTTGGACTTTTTTGCCGAGAAAGGACATACCATTGTACCGTCGGCTCCAATGGTTGTGAAGAATGACCCAACGCTTATGTTTACTAATGCCGGAATGAATCAGTTCAAGGATATTTTCCTTGGTAATGCACCTCGTAAGTATCCGCGTGCAGCCGACTCGCAGAAGTGTCTGCGTGTGTCGGGTAAGCACAACGACTTGGAGGAGGTAGGACACGATACCTATCACCACACGATGTTTGAGATGCTCGGTAACTGGTCGTTCGGCGACTATTTCAAGCAGGAGGCAATTGCTTGGGCGTGGGAGTTGCTCACCGAGGTATATAAACTTCCGAAGGAGCGTATGTATGCAACCGTATTCGAGGGCTCGGAGGAGGATGGTGTTCCGTTTGACGAGGAGGCATACGGCTATTGGAAGCAGTATTTGCCGGAGGATCACATCATTCGTGGTAACAAGCACGACAA
>JAFNYX010000017.1 GCA_017654125.1 Alistipes sp.
ACACACTTTCGATGGGCATGTCAGACGACTATCCGCTGGCTGTTGAGTGTGGTTCTACGATGGTCCGCGTCGGTTCTTCAATCTTCGGCACACGAGAGTATTAAGAAACTGTATAAACTAATCCTTACATAAAACGAGAGGATTTTTCATCACTGAAAAATCCTCTCGTTCATTTATCGACGGTGTGCGTTGTTCACGCGCCGTATTAGTCGATCATATCGAAGCCTGTATATGGACGCAAAACCTCCGGAATACGGATACCCTCCGGCGTCTGGTTGTTCTCCAACAGGGCGGCAACAATACGTGGCAAAGCGAGCGACGAGCCGTTGAGCGTGTGTGCCAACTTGGTCTTCTTCGCAGCATCCTTATAACGCAGTTTTAGACGGTTTGCCTGGAACGACTCGAAGTTCGATACGGACGACACCTCCAACCAACGCTGCTGTGCCTCGGAATATACCTCAAAGTCGTAGGTCAAAGCAGACGTGAACGACATATCGCCACCACACAGGCGAAGGATGCGGTAAGGCAAGCCGAGCGATGCAACCAAGCCCTCAACGTGGGCAACCATGCCATCCAATGCCTCGTAAGAGTTCTCCGGCAGAGCGAGCTGTACGATCTCTACCTTATCGAACTGGTGCAGACGGTTCAAACCACGTACATCCTTACCGTACGAGCCAGCCTCACGACGGAAGCAAGGGGTGTAGGCGGTGAGTTTTACCGGAAAATCCTTCTCGTCGAGAATAACATCACGATATATATTCGTCACCGGAACCTCGGCTGTCGGAACAAGGTAGAAGTTATCAGCCGTAGCGTGGTACATCTGACCCTCTTTGTCCGGCAACTGACCCGTACCAAAGCCCGAATCCTCATTGACCATCACTGGTGGCTCGATTTCGCGATAACCGGCTGCGGTGTTATAGTCGAGGAAATAGTTGATGAGCGCACGCTGCAAACGCGCACCCTTACCCTTATAGACCGGGAAACCTGCACCGGTAAGTTTTACACCGAGGTCGAAGTCGATGATGTCGTACTTCTTGGCCAGTTCCCAATGTGGAAGCGGATTTTCGGGCAACTCCGAATAGTTCTCGACAAGTTTTACAACGAGATTATCCTCTGCGGTTTTACCCTCCGGAACAATATCCGCAGGGAAGTTTGGCAACAGAACAATTTGCGCCTGCAACTCGGCACTAACAGCATCGTGCTCGGCCGAAAGTTCTGCCGAACGTGCTTTCAGAGCAGCAACCTGCTGTTTGCGCTCCTCTGCCTCTTCGCGCTTGCCCTGACCCATCAACGCACCAATCTCCTTGGCTGCCTTATTCTGCTGGGCAAGACAATTATCCAACTCCGCCTGAACCGCCTTACGACGATCGTCCAACTCCTCGATTTTGGCAATTACGGGTGCCGCATCGACACCTTTTTTGGCAAGACGTGCAATAGCCGTCTCCTTATCGCCACGCAACTGTTGTAGTGTAAGCATATTTTGTTAGTTTTTTGAATTTTCACATTCGAGAGAGCAAAAGTACGAAAAATTTGTGTGATTGTTTCTATTGCAGGCAAGAATTTAGTAACTTTGTCGCAAATGAGTGAAGTTATTCGCAATATTGAGCTACTTGCTCCGGCAAAAGATATCGTTTCGGCAATCGATGCCATCGACTGCGGAGCCGATGCTATATATATGGGCGGTGCACGATTCGGTGCGCGATACGCGGCAGGCAACACCATAGAGGATATTGCACGCGCGGCGGAGTATGCCCACCGTTACGGCGCAAAAATATATGCGACGTGCAACACGTTACTCTTCGACGAGGAGCTGGACGAAGCACGCCAACAAGCACTTGCTCTGTGTGAGGCGGGGGTTGATGCGCTTATCGTTCAAGATATGGCGTATTGTCGCATGGGGCTGCCCATAGCCTTGCACGCATCGACCCAGACCAACTCGACGGAGCCGACACGTGTCCGTTTTTTCGAGCAGACAGGATTCGAACGCGCAATTTTGGAGCGTTCGCTCTCCATCGACGAGATTCGCGAGATTCGCCGTCATACAAACATCGAATTAGAGGCGTTCATTCATGGTGCAATCTGTGTCTGCCATAGTGGACGATGTTTTCTTTCGCGCTCAACCACTTCGCGTAGTGGCAATCGTGGCGAATGCAGTCAGCCGTGCCGCCTTACGTACGATTTGACCGACGGCAAAGGCCATGCCTACATCAAGGGACGACATCTGTTGTCGGTTCGCGACCTCGACCTCTCGTCACACTTGGGAGAAATGCTCGACGCAGGCATCAATTCGTTCAAAATTGAAGGTCGATTAAAAGACCGCGTGTATCTGCGCAATACAGTAAGCCACTATCGCCATCTGCTTGACGAGCAGATTGCTCTGCGCGAAGATTGCCGTCGCGCATCCGTTGGCACATCGCGCATAGAGTTCGAGCCAGACACATCGAAAAGCTTTACACGCGGAGCGAGCGACTACTTCTTCTGTGGCAAACGAGCGGGAGTGAGTTCGTTCGATACGCCTAAATCAGTTGGCGAAAGTATTGCACGCATCGCAAAAATCACACCGTCGGGCATCACCCTCGACCGCGATACCGACCTTGCCACAGGCGACGGCATTTGTTACATAGCCAATGGAGAGCCCTTCGGCACAAACATAAACGCAGTGGAAGGACGACGCATAACGCCCAACAAGATGGATGGGATGGAGATTGGTATGGAGATTTTCCGCAACCACAATCGTATATTCGCCACATCCGTCGAGCGTAGCCGAATACGTCGCGCCATACCGGTTACGATGAGTATCGACTTCGGCGAGAGTGAAATATTGCTCTCGGTAACCGACGAGCAGGGAGTGTCGGTGACCGTTACAACGGCATACAGCGGAGAAGCGGCTCTGAATGATGAAAAGATGCGTCAAACAATTCGCACGACTCTTTCCAAATCGGGCGATACAGGTTTTGATGTCACTGATATAGAGATGCGTAAGGTGCGTTTTGTGCCAGCAAGTGTACTTACCTCTCTGCGTCGAACCGCACTCGAAGCTATGCTCGCGGAGCGAATGGCGCGACACCCGAAAAGTGTGCCGTTTGTCGAAAATCGGTTGGCACGCTATCCTGATACGGTGCTGACCGAGCAGGACAATGTCACAAACGCGCTCGCCCACGACTTCTATGCCGACCACGGTGCAGTGCAGATTGCCGAGGGGTTGGATTGTAGGGCAACGACCGAAGGGTGTCGTGTGATGGTGTCAGACTATTGTATTCGTCGCGAGATTGGTGAGTGTCTGCTCGAAAAACCGTCATTGCGCGGAGAGCTATATCTCGAACGCGGACGCAAACGATATCGTTTGGATTTTGATTGCAAGCGTTGTCGCATGTCGTTGATTGATAATTCGTAGGAGTATGAACATAAAGACAATATTTAAGGATTACCGTCTGATTGATACGGGCGATGGCGAGAAATTAGAGCGTTTCGGTGGCTACACGTTACGTCGTCCCGAGCCACAGGCAATTTGGCGCAAGACGCTCTCCGAAGCAGAGTGGCAACGTGCGGCAGATGCTTCGTTTTTGCGCGATGTGCGTAGCGAGGAGCGTGGCGAATGGCGACTCACACCGAAGATGCCGTCTCGATGGTCGGTGCGTTACGACTACAAAGGGATGCACCTCTCGATGCGCCTTGGTCTGACGTCGTTCAAACACGTAGGAATATTCCCGGAGCAGGCTGCAAATTGGAATTTCATCTACGACTCGGCAGAGGAGATTATTTCGCGTAAAGGCTCGGCTCGCGTACTCAATCTTTTTGCATATACGGGCGGAGCATCATTGGCTGCACGTGCCGCAGGAGCCGAGGTGACGCACGTCGATTCTGTCAAGCAAGTGGTGACGTGGTCGCGCGAAAATATGGAGGCAAGCGGATTGGAGGGTATTCGTTGGATTGTCGAGGACGCGCTGAAATTCGTTCAACGCGAGGTGCGCCGCGGAAATCGCTACGACGGCATAATTCTTGACCCGCCGGCTTACGGACGAGGTGCCAATGGCGAGAAGTGGGTTTTGGAGGAGAACATTACGCAGATGCTCGAATGTTGTGCCGCGCTACTTGAAAAAAGTGACGCATTTCTGGTGTTGAACCTATACTCGATGGGACTCTCTTCGACACTTGCACGCACAGCCGTCAGACAATGTTTTGGCGTGCCACGCACCGAAGAGTGTGGCGAGTTGTACTTCGAAGACGAAGCGGCAAAGCAGTTGCCTTTGGGAACGTATTACAGATTCAAACGATAACAGATTATGACACTCTCTTTGATTATCTTCGGATTGCTCAGCGGTGCACTTATCGACATCCTGATTGGCATTATCGGCTCGCGTCGCAATATAGGTTTTGGTTGGGCGTTTCTGCTCTCGATTATCTTTACGCCCGTTGTGGGTCTGCTCATTACGCTCATCTCCGACCCGCTGCCCGTCGGCGAACGTCGCTGGGGATGCATCGCAAATCTGATTTTGATTTGCGCCATCCTGTCGTTCGTCCTGTTTGTGTTGGCGTTGGCGGGCGTGCTTGTCGTATAGATTAGAGTGTAGCCATAGCGGCCGGCAACCAATATACCACTATGCCGCCGAGCGCCGACAATACGATTAGCAAAATCGGATTGATTTTGCGGTATGCGCCATAGAGTACCGCGAGGAAGAATACCCAGCTCCATATGTCGATGAAGTTGGCGTCCGCTTTATCAGCCGGAAACATCAACATCAGCGCAGCCGAGCATATCATACCGACCACAACCGGTTTCATTCCCGACATCAAACCCTTAACGTATGGGTTATCTTTCAGCGTGAGGAAAAATTTAGTAATCGTCAGCATTATGGTCAGGGCCGGCAAACATACGGCAATCGTTGCGACTACCGAGCCCCACACGCCGGCAATCTCGTAACCGATATATGTTGCCGAGTTGATTGCAATCGGGCCTGGCGTCATTTGCGAAATGGCAACAATATCGGCAAACTCCGATGCTGTGAGCCATCCGCGCTGACCAACAACCTCGTTTTGGATGAGCGACAACATTGCATAGCCGCCACCAAAACCAAAAAATCCGATTTTTAGATACGATATGAAGAGTTGCAGGTATATCATCGCTTGCCCTCCTTTCTTGCTATCCACACGCTCCACGCAATACCCGTAGCCGCACCTGCTATCAATAGATATACAGGCGATAGACCCGTTCCCCAAACAAGTAACGCAACGGCCGCCGATATGGCAATCAGCCAGGCGTGCATACCTCGTGCAAGACCCACAATCGGGGCTATAATCAACGCCACAACAGCTGGACGCATCGCTTTGAAGGCTGCATCAACCACTGCGTTATCGCGCACATCCGCAAAGAAGATAGCGACCACCAAGATTATCACAAACGATGGAATCACAACACCGGCAAGCGATGCAACAGCACCGGCAAGCCCTCTCATTTTGTACCCGACAAATACCGCCGTGTTGAGCGCAATCGGACCCGGTGCCGATTGGGCGAGTGTGAGCAAATCGAGAAAATCGGCACGCGCAATCCACCCCTTACGGTCGATAACCTCGCGCTCGATAAGCGGAATCATCGCATAACCACCACCAAAGGTGAAGCAGCCGATTTTCAAAAACGATATAAAGAGTTGCCACAACATATTCCGACCGTACTCTGCGTTACATATTATTTATCACGGATACAATATTTGTTGCGACAACAGCCGCCGTTTCGGTGCGCAACCGCATCTTGCCGAGTGTAATCTCCTCGTATCCGCACTCGACCGCCAAGCGAATCTCCTCCGGCGAGAAATCGCCCTCAGGCCCAATCAACACAACCACATCCTCGCCCGGTTGCAGAGTCGAACCGAGATATACTTTGCTCACAATTGGCTCGGCGCAGTGCGCTATGAATTTTCGCCCCTCGAAAGGTCGGCGCACAAATTCGGCAAACGGTGTCATATCCTCCAACGATGGGTGATACGCTTTGAGCGACTGCTTTACGGCAGACGTGATAACCTTCATTTCGCGCTCGTGCTTGATAATGCGACGCTCGCTATGGTCGCACTCCAACGCTATAAATGCCTCTACACCAATCTCGGTCGCCTTCTCCAAAAACCACTCAAAACGGTCGATATTCTTCGTCGGTGCGACGGCCATCGTGAGTCGATACGGCAGACATTCCCACTCGCGCTCGGTCTTCACGACGCGCACCGTACAGTGTTTAGGTGAGTCGGAAATGACCTCGCATAGGTGTAAATTGCCCCGACCATCGGTTATATGCAGATGCTCACCGACAGTCATTCGCAGGACCTTGACGGCGTGTCGCGACTCTTCTTCCGATAGCGTATATTCGGGAAGTGTCATATCAGGTGCATAAAAGAGTTGCATAGCGTTGAAAATATTATTACTTTTGCAATGTACAAAGGTAATAATTTTTTGCACAAATGAAACGTTACTTAATCGTATTATCCGTTTTATTGACGGCTTTGACAATGACAGCTTGCACCAAAGAGAAAGAAAATCTCCCAAATCCGTTTTTTGAGGAGTGGACAACACCTTATGGCGTACCGCCTTTTGAGCGCATTCAGACATATCACTACGCGCCGGCTTTCGAGCGCGCAATGTCGCTCCACCTCGAAGAGATTGATGCCATTGCATCCAATAGCGAGGAGCCGACCTTCGAGAATACCGTAGCAGCCATGGATCGTGCCGGCGAGATGCTCTCGACCGTGGCAAATGTATTTTCGATGATTTGCGCTGCCGAAACCAATGATGAGTTGATGGCTCTCGAATCGGAGTTTATGCCTCAACTGACGGCTCACAACGATGCTATTCTGATGAACGAACGTCTGTTCGAGCGTGTGAAAGCGGTCTATGAGTCGCGTCTGAGCAAGGACCTCGAAGCCGACCAAATTCGTTTGACGGAAAAAATCTACGACCGTTTTGTGCGTAGCGGCGCATTGCTTGATGCCGAGCAAAAAGCGCGTCTGGCACAAATAAACGAGGAGATGGCTGCCGCTTCGGTACGCTTTGGAAACAACGTGCTTGCCGAGAACAACAAGTTTGTGATGTTTTTGACTGCCAAAGAGGTGGAGTCGTTGCCAAACGCCGTACGCGAAAGTGCCCGAGAGAAGGCTGCTTCGCTCGGCGAGGAGGATAAATATGCCTTTACACTGCACAAGCCGAGCATGTTGCCTCTGCTGACAGCGATGAACGATCGCGCGATTCGCGAAAAAATATATCGCGCATACCTAAATCGCGGCAACAACGGTGACGAGTATGATAATAAGCAAATTATCAACGATATGATTCGTCTGCGCACCGAGAAGGCGAAGTTGCTCGGCTACGATTCGTATGCCGAATACGCCATCTCGAAGCAGATGGCAAAGAACCCGAAGGCGGTATATGCGCTGTTGGACGAGATCTGGACACCGGCTCTCGAAAGTGCAAAGGCCGAGTTGGCCGATATGCAGGAGTTGTTCGAAATAGATTTTTCGGAGGATGGTTATCGCTTCGAGTCGTGGGATTGGTGGTATTATGCCGACAAGGTGCGTCGCAACAAATACCAACTCAACGAGGACATCGTGCGCTCATACTTCTCGCTCAATAACGTCCGTCAAGGTGTGTTCAATCTTGCAAACCGACTCTATGGTTTGACGTTCCGCCCTGTATCGGTGCCATTGTACCATCAGGAGATTTCGGCATACGAGGTATTGGATGCGGACAATAGCCACCTCGGCATACTCTACTTCGACTTCTATCCGCGCAACGGAAAGGGTCAAGGTGCGTGGTGCGGTTACTTCCGCGAACAGCGATACGACGAGCAGGGTGTGCGCACAGCTCCTATCGTAAGCATCGTCTGCAACTTCCCGCGTCCATCGGAGAGTACGCCATCACTGCTTTCGATTGATGAGACGCTGACGCTCTTCCATGAGTTCGGTCACGCGCTGCACTTCCTCTTTACCGACGTGCGCTACAACGGACTCATCGATGTCGAGGGCGACTTCGTGGAGTTGCCATCACAGATTATGGAGAATTGGGCATTCGAGCCGGAGCTTCTGCGCGGATATGCCGTACACTATCGCACAAAGGAGGTTATACGCGACGTGCTCATTCATCGCATTCACGAGGCATCGCTCTTCAACCAGGGTTTTGCAACGACCGAATTGGTCGGGTCGGCTCTCTCGGATTTGGATATTCACTCTATCTCTGAATACAAGCCAATTGACGTGGATGGTTTCGAGTATAACGCGCTTTATGAGCGTCGCGGTATGATTTCGCAAATCGAGCCACGCTATCACTATACATACTTTGCTCACATCTTCTCCGGCGGATACTCATCGGGCTACTACTTCTATGTTTGGGCAGAAGTTCTCGATAAGGATGCTTTTGCTGCGTTCCGCGAGAGTGGCGACGTGTTCAATCGTGAAATAGCCGCCAAATTCCGCAAAGAGATTCTCTCTCGCGGTGGCGAGGATGAGGGAATGAAGCTCTATACGGCGTTCCGCGGTGCAGAACCGGACAAGACTGCTATGCTCAAAGGTCGCGGTTTGTGGAAAGAGCCGACAGAAGGCGAAGAGGGTGAAGATGGCTCAACAGAGAATGAAGAGCGCATTTCGGAAAACGAGGAATAAGACCACTGACGGCTTTCAATATGTAAATAGTAGAAGAAACCAAAAAAATAAACATTTATGAAAAAACTATTAGTATTTATGTCAGCATCACTGCTTATGGCCGGTTGCTGTGGCGAGCAGATGCCTGTCGCAGAACTGCCTGAAATCGACACCACAAACCCACTGCTCGCCGAGTGGGAGACTCCGCATCAGACACCGCCGTTCGACAAAATCGAATTGGCACACTATGCTCCGGCATTCGATACGGCAATCGCCGTTTCCCGTGCAGAGATTGATGCAATTGTAAACAATCCGGCAAAGCCTACATTCGCTAATACGATTCTCGCACTCGAAAAACAAGGTGCACTGCTCGATCGTATCTCCGGCGTATTCTTTAACGTAAACGAGGCCGACACCTCCGACGAATTGCAGAAGATTGCGATGGAGGTTCAGCCAAAACTCACCGAGCTCTCGAACGACGTATCTCTTAATCCGGAGTTGTTCAAGCGCGTAAAGGAGGTTTACGAACACCCGGGCATCATGCTCTCGAAGGAGGATAAGAAGTTGCTCGAAAACACATATAAGAGCTTCGTTCGCGGTGGTGCAAACCTTTCGGACGAGGATAAGCAACTCTATCGCGAATATACAAACGAACTTTCGTCGCTTACGCTGAAATTCGCACAGAACTCGCTTGCTGCGACGAACGCCTTTTCGTACAATATCACCCGCACAGAGCAGGTAGAGGAACTTCCGGCATTCGTAAAGGAGGGTCTTGCAATGGAGGCAAAGGCTCGTGGCGAAAAGGGTTGGACTGTGACCCTCAAAGCACCAAGTTACGTTCCGTTCATGACCTACTCATCGCAGCGTGACATCAAAGAGAAACTTTGGAAGGCATACAATTCGCGTGCGCTCGGTGGCGAGTTCGACAACTCGGACAACATCCGCCGTATCACGACGCTGCGTCTGCAAATCGCCCGTCTGCTCGGTTATAACTGCCACGCAGATTACGTTTTGGATAACCGTATGGCACAGAATACTCCGACCGTAATGGCATTCCTCGAAGAGTTGCTCGCTGCAACCAAGGAGTATGCCGAGAAGGATTATGCTTCGATTTGCGAGTATGCAGCTTCGCTCGGTTTCGAGGGTCAGCTCATGCCGTGGGATTTCGGCTATTATAGCGAGAAGTATCAGAATGAGAAGTACGCCGTAAGCGATGAACTTGTTAAACCATACCTGAAACTTGACAACGTAATCGACGCTGTATTTATGCTTGCAAACCGTCTCTACGGCATCACTTTCTCGCCAGCCGAGAATATCACCGTATATCACCCAGATGTTACGGCTTACGAGGTTAAGGACGAGCGTGGCGAGCATCTCGCAGTACTCTATCTCGATTTCTTCCCACGCGAATCTAAGCGTTCGGGTGCATGGATGACCGAGTTCCGCGGTACGTGTGTGGATGGTGATAAGGAGATACGTCCACTCGTATCGCTCGTGATGAACTTCACCAAGCCGACCGAGACCACGCCATCGCTGCTCACATTCAGCGAACTCACCACATTCCTTCACGAGTTTGGCCACTCGTTGCACGGTATGCTTGCAAAGGGTAAGTATGAGTCGATTAACGGTACCAGTGTATATCGCGACTTCGTAGAGTTGCCTTCGCAGATTATGGAAAACTGGGCATACGAGAAGGAGTATCTCGACCTCTGGGCAAAACATTACCAGACGGGCGAGACGATGCCGGCTGAACTTATAGAGAAGGTTGTTGCTGCGAAAAACTACCTCGCAGCATACGGCAACGTGCGCCAGCTTTCGTTTGGTTTGACCGATATGGCATGGCACACACTGACCGAACCATATACTGGCGATATCGAGCAGTTTGAGAAGCAGTCGATGGCCTCGACACAAGTTACTCCGGTTGTTGAGGGTACGGCAATGGCTACCGCTTTCGGTCACATCTTCTCGGGTGGTTATTCGGCAGGTTACTACGGCTACAAGTGGGCCGAGGTACTCGCAGCCGATGGTTTCTCGCTCTTCCAGGAAAAAGGTATCTTTGATGCAAATAGTGCAGCGAAGTTCCGCAAGTTGCTTTCGTCTGGTGGCCAACGTCACCCGATGGATCTCTACGTCGAATTCCGTGGCCACAAACCGCAGACCAAGGCGTTGATCGATCAGATGGGTCTCGGCA
This sequence comes from Alistipes sp., assembly GCA_017654125.1. Taxonomy (GTDB): domain Bacteria; phylum Bacteroidota; class Bacteroidia; order Bacteroidales; family Rikenellaceae; genus Alistipes. Next base: position 10,804 of record JAFNYX010000017.1, read on the forward strand.
AATAAACGATATCCACCAAAATATAATGGAGCCGATTCGTAAATCGGCTCCATTATATTTTTATTCGGTAGTTAATACGCAACTAGAACGGAAGATCGTCTGCGTCATCCGCCGGAACAACAACCTGGGTCGGCTGTGGGGCCGGCTGTGGTGCATATTGAGGTTGTGGTTGCGGAGCATATTGCTGCTGTGGCGCGTACGGTTGTTGCGGAGCTGCGGCAGGAGCTGCGCTCTGCTGGGGTACGGTACCCTCCGGACGACGACCGAGCAACTTCATATCATTTGCAACAATCTCCGTCGTATAACGCTTCTGGTTATCACGATCGGTCCACTCACGAGTACGCAACGAACCCTCGATATACAACTGACTACCCTTGCGCACATACTTATCGGCAACATCTGCCAACGCACGCCACATCGTCACTGTATGCCACTCGGTCTGCTCGCGTGTCTCATTGGTCTGGCGATCAACAAAACGCTCAGTCGTAGCCAAACGCAAACGAACAACTTTTACGCCCGAATCAAGTGTGCGAACCTCCGGATCCGCACCAACATTTCCAACCAAAATTACTTTGTTAATCATACGCTATTCCAACTCTTTAATCAATTCAATAAACAATTTTGCCATACGAACACCAGCCTTACGACCTTGAAGTTGAACATCCTCATGGTCGCCCTTCTCGTCGCTCAAACCACAGTTGGTAACCACCGATACTCCAAATGTCGGCACACCCATATGGCGCGCAACGATTACCTCCGGCACAGTAGACATTCCGACTGCATCGCCACCAATCGCCTTGAAGTAGCGATACTCGGCCTGCGTCTCGAACGTAGGACCCGTCGTGCCAACATAGACGCCATACTGCAACTTGATATTCTCGCGCTCGGCAATAGCAGTCGCCTTAGCACGCACAGCCGACGAATAGCAGTCATGCATATCCGGAAAACGAGGACCGAACTCTGCCATATTAGGACCAATGAGCGGATTCGGCAACAGGTTGATATGGTCGGTAATAATCATCAAATCGCCTACACGGAACGAAGTGTTGATACCGCCAGCAGCATTCGATACGAAGAGATACTTAATACCGAGCAGAGCCAAAACGCGCACCGGGAATGTAACTTGTCGCATCGTATAACCTTCGTAGTAATGGAAACGGCCCTGCATCGCCACAACGCGGCGACCGGCAATCGTTCCGAAAATCAGACGACCCTTATGGCCCTCAACCGTCGAAACCGGCATGTTCGGAATATCCTTATACTCAATAGAGGTATGTACTTCGATATTATCGGCAAAATCGCCCAAACCGGTACCCAAAATTATGGCAATCTCAGGCTTGAAATCTGATGTCACGCTGCGCAAATAATCAGCAGCCCTTAATATATCCTGCATTATTATAGTATTTTATATCCTTATCCAACTTTGCAAAAAGCTCTGCCGCATCCTCGACAAACTGTATCTCTACGCTCTCGTAAAGTATGCGCGAACTTACTTCTGAAGGAATTCTGCGACTATTGAAAAGTTTTATAGCATCCTTCTCCGTTGTCACGATAACGGCATCTGGATTACGTTCGAGCGCTTTCTGCATCAGAGCCAAATCGCCAAGACGATATGTATGATGGTCGTCGAAATCGAGCGTCTCTACAACATTGAATCGGCCACGCAACTCTTCGTTAAACACATCGCTGTTACCAATACCCGACATTGCAATAATCTTGCTACCGGCCGGCAACGGCATCGGCCGACCCTCAACAAGCGTACGCATCACACTACGGCGGAAACGAGTAAAAAATACCTGTTGCGACGGCTTAAAGGTGAGCACCTTGCGCTGAATACGCATATCTATCGGCGACATATCCTCCGGACACTTCGTAACGATAAAATAGTGAGCACGGTGCAACGACGGAATCGTATCGCGCAACTGACCGTAAGGAAGTAGGTGATCGCGCTCGACCGGACGCGTAGCATCGACCATAATGATATTCAGATATGGCTTAATGTGACGATGCTGGAAACCATCGTCCATAATAATCATATTCACATCGGGCATCTCCTCGCGAATACGTGCAACAGCATAGGCTCGTTTCTCGCAGACAACAACCGGCACATTCGGGAATTTACGTTTAATCTGCAATGGTTCATCGCCGACCTTGATATACGAATCCTCTACCGACACCTCTACATAACCTTTCGTATTACGGCCATAGCCACGCGATACAACCGCGACGTTATGAGTTTTGGAGTAGTAGCCCACCAACATCTCGACAGCCGGCGTCTTACCCGTACCGCCAACCGTAATGTTACCTACGCAAAGTATCGGGATATCAAATTCTTCGCTGTGAAGCATTCCGACATCAAACATCCAATGACGAATTCGCAGAACAAATCCGTACAAAAGCGATGATATTTTGAGCAAAAGTTGCTTCATTTGTGCACACAATTTTTCAAAGGTACTTATTTTTTTTCGAAAAACAAATTTTATGATTAAAAATCATTAAATTAACCTATCATTGGCTATTTTTTCAGCATATTTTTGTATCTTTGCAGATATGAGAAAGATTTGGATTATATCACTCATCGCATTGATGAGTTTAGCGACAACGAGTTGCTCTTGCTCGTCAAATCAAAGTGACGAAGAGAAAGAGCGCAACATAGTTTTCGGCATCGACGCCGAAGGTTACGAATTGGAGCAGCATACAGTCGAAAGTGGTCAGACATGGAGCAAGATTTTGGATGGCTACGGCATCGTCGGTAGCAAAATCAACCGTTTGGATGCGCTCACGCGCACGATTTGTCCACTGCGTAACATTCGCGCCGGCAATAAATACACTGCATTTCTTCGCCCCGATTCGACAGCACGCCACCTGGACTACATTGTCTATGAAAAGAACATCATCGACTATGTGGTTTTTGCATTCGTCGGCGACTCGGTTGCGGTGCGTGAGGGTGCACGCGAGGTCGAAACACGTCGCCAAAAGCGAAATGCCATAATCAACACCTCGCTTTGGGGCGCAATTATGGAGAATAATCTGCCGTATGCACTTGCATCCGAGTTGGAGGATATATATCAATGGACAGTCGATTTCTTCGGCATTCAGCAGGGCGATAGTTTCACGGTCATATATGACGAGAAATTTATCGATACCCTATCGGTGGGTGTTGGTCGCGTTTGGGGCGCGAAGTTCCACCACGGAGGCAAGGACATCTTTGCCATTCCGTTCCCACAGGACGGCAAGGTGCAGTATTGGGAGGCAGACGGAGGTTCTCTGCGCAAGCAGTTGCTAAAAGCACCGCTGAAATTTACGCGCATATCGTCGGGTTACACACGCTCACGATTCCATCCCGTATTGAAGAAGTTTCGTCCGCATACAGGTATCGATTACGCTGCGCCATCCGGCACACCTGTTCGTGCCGTTGCCGACGGAACGGTAACATACAAAGGATACAAGGGTGCAGGTGGTAACACCATCTACATCAAACACCCAGGCAAATTGCAATCGGGCTACCTCCACCTTAGAGGTTATGCCAAAGGCATAGCCGTAGGCAAGCACGTCTCGCAGGGCCAGGTCATCGGTTATGTCGGTAGTACAGGTCGCTCGACGGGTCCTCATCTCGACTTCCGTTTGTGGAAGAATGGTTCACCTATCAACCCGTTGAAGGTGCCACAGAAACCGGCCGAGCCGATTAAGGAGCAGAACAAAGCGAAGTTCGAGTGGGTGAAGGAGCGCATCATTGCCGAATTGGAGGGCGAAGTTGCCGACTCGATGCGTATCACACAACTCGATTCAATCACCATCAAGTAATGATTGACGACAAGATTATAAAGTTTATCAAGCGTCACCACGTATTAACGCTAGCCACGACTTCGGCCGCCGGCGAGCCATATTGCGCCGCTTGTTTTTACGCGTATGATGCGGAGCGCAATCTGCTGATTTTCACCTCTTCATCAGCGACCAGACACGGCAGCGAGATGTGTGCACGAGCACGCGTGGCATGTGCCATAACGCTCGAAACCCGCATCGTAGGACGCGTGCAAGGTTTGCAGATTTGCGGCACAGCACAACACGGCGATGAACAAGCAAAGCGCACATACATCAAGCGTTTTCCGTATGCGGCAGCGGCTCCACTCGAAATATGGACCGTCGAGCCAGACTTTATGAAACTCACCGACAATACGCTCGGGTTTGGAAAGAAATTGATATGGAACAGAGAGCAATCGGAGTAATAATCGTCGCAGGTGGCTGTGGCTCACGTATGGGCAGTTCACTCCCGAAGCAATTCGCATTCGTTGGAGGTGAGCCGATACTCGTGCGCACAATCAATTCGTTTGCCACTGCGTTGCCGACGGCAAAGATTGTCGTCGTTCTGCCGGCGACACAAATTGACTTCTGGCACAATCTCTCGGCACGTTTTCGCGTAGCTCGTCATACGACAGTTGAGGGTGGCAAGGAGCGTTTTCATTCGGTTCTCAACGGCATTACGGCGATGAGCGACGCGGTAGATTTGATTGCTGTACACGACGGTGTTCGACCATTTGCATCGAAAGAACTTATTCTGCGCGCCGTGGAGTGTGCGACAGCGAACGGCTCGGCAATTCCGGTCGTTGTGCCGGTCGATTCTTTGCGCGTGATGGGCGACAACGGCAGTTCGAAGCCTATTGACCGCTCGACCCTGCGCGCCGTACAAACTCCGCAGATATTCGACGCTGCAACTCTGCGAGCGGCATACGATACGGCATATAACCCATCGTTTACGGACGATGCCTCGGTGGTCGAATATATGGGTGAGCGAGTTACGCTCTGTGACGGAGAGCGCAACAACATCAAAATTACCACACCCGAGGATATGGTTGCAGCCGAAGCAATTGCACAATCACTCAAAGCAAAAAACAGAGAGTAGAGATTATGGACCACGAATACAGATATCGCCCCGACCTACGCACATGGTACGCGACCGCAATACACCTGTTGGTCTTTGTCGCCATTGCCGTTGCATTGCTGCTGACATACGATGGTGGATACATGTTGGCGTGGGGCGTATCGTTAATCGTAGCACTCGTGGCTCTTATGGCGCTATCGATACCCCGTCGCGTGCGACTCACCGACGAGAGCATCGAGATATACTGCATATCAGACTACACAAACATCGAATACTCGGAGATTGCAACCGTTCGCAAGGTCGAAAAAGGCGAAACGAAATGGTTTATCCCACTCTTTGCAGGAGTCGGATTTTTCGGCTATTACGGCTATTTTTTCAATCTGCGAAAATTGGAGGTTATAAAAATCTATGCTTCAAAATGGTGTAATTTCGTAGAAATAACCGATATTTGCGAAGAAAAATACTATATTTCGTGCGACGATCCGGAAAAATTTACGGCTTTTGTAGCACAGCAAACAGCAGAAAACAACGCAGAAGATGAATAGAGACTTATGGAATCAACATATTCCTGCGGTGTTATACCGATACTCGCAGCAGATTGTCATTGTCTTTGCAATGGCCGTTTCTGCGTTGTTGTTTATCGCCATATTCCGTCCGTTCGACATTTATGATTCACTCGACTTTATGACGAGTGGCGCCCTCGCCCAATGGATTAATTCGACGGAAGACGCCTTCTACATGGCATCTATCAGCGTAATCATAATCGGAAGCTTCATCGTTCTATTGTCACGTATGATTATGGTGCACAGCAAACGCTATTTGCTCACATACAGAGGCTACATTGCTTGGTGCTTCTGCGAATTTGCCATAGTGGCGCTAATTATAACCATATGTTCGGCATCGTGGTTTCACCCCGAGAATATCGGATTGATACGCCTCTACACCGTCGTCTTCGGGCGCACCTCTTGCATACTCTTCGTGCCGTACGCATTCTGCCTGTTATACATTATCATAATCGATCGCACACAACAATTGAAAGCATTGCGAGAAAGTATTAGCAACGAGGATAATAATTCGCCTCGTTCGTACGTTCTATTCTATGACGAGCACAACGAGATGCGATTGTCGGTAAAACGCGAGGACCTCATATTGGTCGAATCGGCCGACAACTACATCTGCGTATGGTATATGAATAACGACAACGTCAAGAAGGTCATGATTCGCAATACGATGAAGCGTATTGCCGAGCAGTTGGCCGACACCCCCGTACAACGCTGTCATCGCTCGTATATGGTCAATATGGACCGTGTAAAGGTTCTGCGACGCGACAAGGAGGGGGTATTTATTGAGTTTGGAATTGAGGGAGTTTTTGACATCCCAATATCGCGCACATACATTACTACTATCACTAATTGGCTCGTAAAATAGCCTAAAAAGAAACACCCACCTACTTATTAAAACATTATGACTCATTTCATTCAAAGATTCGCGGAGGCCGCCAAAAACAATTGGCACAAACCCGCAGTGTGCGATTACAGGGGAGAAACTTTTTACTATGCAGACGTGGCTACGCACATCGCCAAACTGCATATCGTTTACGACAAACTCGGCGTTAAACCGGGCGACAAAATTGCAATCAGCGCAAACAATACGGCGCGTTGGGGTATTTCATACCTCTCGATTATAGCCTATCGCGCGGTTGCCGTCCCTATCCTAAACGGTTTTTCACCAGATAATTTGCAAAAACTCGTTGACCACTCGGACAGCGTGCTGCTCTTTACCGAGCGCAAGATGTGGTCAAATATGGACCCTAACCAGATGCCACAACTGCGCGGTGCAATCTGCATCGATGACTTTACGGAACTGTGGTCGCAAGATAACGTACTTTCGGACGTTATACCTAACCTACAACAACTCTTCCGAGCAAAGTATCCGCAGGGTATGAAGCGCAAGTATGTTGAGTATGAGGTAGGCGAAGCCGACGATTTGAATACCATCTCATACACTTCGGGTACAACGTCTTCACCAAAGGGCATTATGCTCTCAAACAACAACATCTCATCGAACATCACATTCGGTATAACACGTATCAAGATGCCTATGGGCTCGCATATCGTCTCGATGTTACCTCTGGCTCACTTGTACGGTCTGGCGTTCGAGTTTATCTATCCGATATGCTCCGGTGCAACGATTTATTTCCTCGGTAAGATGCCGACCCCTACCCTGCTCATGCAGGCATTTAAGGACGTACGTCCGTATATGCTCATTACCGTACCGCTCGTACTCGAAAAGATTATGCGCAACAAGGTAATTCCAACGCTCGAAAAGCCAATTCTCAAATGCGCGCTCAAAGTGCCGGGCCTGAGCAACGTAATCTTCAAATCGATTCGCAAGAAGATTCTCGACTCGTTTGGAGGCAACATGAAGCATATAATCATCGGCGGTGCGGCAATCAGCGGCCCAATCGAAGTGTTGCTCAAACAGATTAAGCTCCCATATACGGTTGGCTATGGCATGACCGAGTGCGGTCCGCTTATCGGATATGAGGATTGGTACGACTTCGCAATCCGCTCGTGTGGCAAGCCGGTGGACGGTATGGAGGTACGCATCGCATCGCCGGATCCACAGAATGTTGTCGGCGAGATTCAGGTATGCGGCGACAACGTTATGCTCGGATACTACAAGCAACCAGATATTACAGCCGACACGTTCACCGATGACGGATATATGCGTACGGGCGACTTGGGTGTAATCGACAAGTACGGCAACATATACATCAAGGGTCGTTCGAAAAATATGATTTTGACTGCAAACGGACAGAACATCTATCCGGAAGAGATTGAGGAGTTGCTCAATGCGATGGCTCACGTTCGCGAGTCGATTATCATCAACCGCAAAAATCGTATCATAGCAATCGTTGCAACGGATAACGACGACAGTAACCCACTCTCGAAGTCGCAGTTGGAAACCATCATGAAGGCCAATCTCGTGATGCTCAACCAGAAGTTGCCGGCATACGCACAGGTATCCGATATCGAGATTTTGGACGATGACTTCGAGCGCACACCAAAGAACTCGATTAAGCGATTTATGTATAAATAGCAGTCGGGCGTAGCGAGCGTATATCGCCCATAATGCCGACCACACACAACATCAATACACCCCTGCCGCATTATGCGACAGGGGTGTATCTTATTTACGACTTGAAGTATTTATACCAACCTTTTTCTCATTGAGAGCGTTTAGCGGTAATTGGCTTTGATAAGATACTCGACATCCTTATTAAACTCATCCGATGCGAGCAAATCTTCGAGCGTCAAATGCATACGATAGCGCCAATAGTGTGTCGGATTAGCAGGTACGTTGATGCGCTCCGCCTCCGGGTCGGCATATCGGATGGCACCGTTAATCGACAACCAATCCTGCAACGGCAGAATCGTAAGCATAGCCGGCGAGGCAAGATGACGATTCACAATCTCGCGACACACCTCCGGCGTTGCATCCTCCGGAGCATCGCCCCACCACTGCATCACGTTGTTGTAGTAGTGTTGTGTTGTCTCACGATTTTCGCGCCACCAAGCACGCACCGGATTCATATCGTGGGTCGAAGTGGTGCAGACTGCCATATACGGATAGTGCATCACGTCGCCAAACTCGACACCAGTATCTTTTGGCATACGCTCAATTTCGAGCGAGAGTATCTGCTGACACTGCATAACCTCCGGCACGCAATCCGGAATCATACCTAAATCCTCACCGCAGGTGAGCATTCGCGTAGTCTCGACGAGCATCGAGAGACGCGAGTCGGCAATATCCTTCCAGAAATCGTTATGACGGCGATAGTAGAATTCGTTGTGAATCTCCGCAAATGCGCGTTTTTGACCATCCGAAAGCGAAGCAAAACGCTCGGTATCGAACGGCGTTATGCGCGGATAGTAATGTCCCGGCTTATGACGATACTCCAACCACAGCACGTTATCCGATGCATAATCTTTTGCCACGTCGCGCGAAGGATCAAAGTCGAATCCGCGCCAACGAATCTCGTCGGCCGTAAATGGCAGCGACGGATTGAACTCGCCGAGTAGCGCATTCACTGCATCCAACGGCACCTCCCAAATACGGAAGAAACCGAGGATATGGTCGATACGATAGGCATCGAAGTACTCTGCCATCTTACGGAAGCGAGTCTTCCACCATGCATAGCCATCCTTCGCCATCTCATCCCAGTTATAGATAGGGAAACCCCAATTCTGACCCGTCACCGAGAAATCATCAGGCGGAGCTCCCGCCGACGAAGTCATCACAAACAACTCGGGCGACACCCACGCATCGACACTTATCGGGCTGACTCCAATCGGAATATCGCCTTTCAGTGCGACACCAAGCGAGTGGCCATACTCGATTGCTGCATGCAATTGACGATCGAGGTGGAACTGCACGAAGCGGTAAAAATCGACCTGCTCGGCATACTTCTCCGCCAACTTCGCACACTCCTTTGCCGAATATACGGCATACTTACCCCACTTGTTAAAGTTCGGGGTCTTATACTTATCGCGCAGAACGGAATATACGGCATACGGAGTAAGCCAACCCTCGTTCTTCGCAACAAACTCTTTATACTCGCGACCCGAAAGGCACTTTGCTCCCTGCTCGGCAAACGCAATACGCAGATACTCGAATTTCGCAGCCAACACACGTTCGTAATCGACCGCAGGCAGAGCATTCAACTCCTTCGCAAGACGCTCGAAACGCTCGCGGTCCGCCTTCTTTCGCAGACGTGCTACCGACTCCAAACGGATATAGAGCGGATGTAGGGCGATGGTCGAATTGGCATTATACGGATAAGAATCCTTCCACGTTCCGGTCATCGTCGTATCGTTAATCGGCAAGATTTGGATAATGTTACCACCGCACTTGTGGCACCAATCGGCGAGCAGATGCAGGTCGGCAAAGTCACCCACGCCAAAACTCGACTCCGAACGAAGCGAAAACATCGGTACCGCAACACCAGCACCGCGCCAATGTATCGCATCGCGCAGACGCAGGCCACGCACGATGGTCGCGCCCTTAACAGGCATCAGGCGACGATTCTCGCCATCTTCCCAACGCACAACCTCGCCAGTCACAGCATCCGTTACGACAAACTTATACTCGGCCATCTCCGAGCAGTCGAGTACAACCGCCCAACGCGACTCGCCAATATGGCACATCGGGCACACATGCTCCGTACCCCAAGCTCCGAGTGACGGCACATTGCCCAATAACGCAAGACGCTCGCCTCGTGCAAGAGTCGGCGCTTCCACCTCAATACGCAAACCCGAAGCACCGAGCGCAGGCATCGGCTCCACAGCGTGAGCAAACACCGTATCAGTAAAGAGTGAAGTGTAAAATGCACGATTCGATGGGCGGTCGCTCCACGCATCTTTTATGGTGAGCGAGTCGGTCACCCCACTCAACGCTACGCAACGAGTAGCACCCCATTCGCTACGCACCGTCGCTCCATCCGAAAGCACCTCGAACGAGTAACACAACTGCTTGGTGCGCTTCGGCACATTCAGCACAGCACGCCACTCCTCGCCCGCGCAACTCATCTCTACGCGCGTACCGTCGGCAAGTACCAACGATAGTTGCTCACCCCACTCGGTACGGTAATGTACACAGATTGTTATCTTCATAAGATTTTTCAAGTATTTGTTTCAAAATCAATTTTAACAAATATACGTAAAAATGCGATATTTACCCAATGCCCCGACCATTTTTATCGCGTAATAGTATAAATATAGGTACGAACGGTTATTTTCGGGCAATGAACCGAAAAACAAAAGTACAGAGATGATAGCCATTTAAGCCTATCATACTCCGCAATAAAAGTTTTGCGACGTCAAACGCCGCCCACAAAAAAGCAATGAGAGAAGATTCGTTTTAAGCGGATGGTTGCAAGAAAAAACAAGAAACGGAGTCCGCAACATACTAAACGTATGTGAGGAACTCCGTTATCGAAGTTTTGCGACGTCAAACGCCGCTTAAAACAATCTTATCCGAGGAAGGCAAGCAAAATACCCGCCGCCACCGCCGAACCAACAACGCCGGCTACGTTCGGACCCATAGCATGCATCAAAAGGAAGTTCGAAGGATTCTCCTTCTGACCAACCGTCTGCGATACACGCGCAGCCATAGGCACAGCCGATACGCCGGCCGAACCGATAAGTGGGTTAATCTTGTTACCCTCCTTAGCAAAGAGGTTCATAAACTTGGCAAGCAATACGCCACCTGCCGTACCAAAGCTGAATGCAATAATACCGAGCGCGAGGATAAAGAGCGTACGCAAGTTAAGGAATGAATCAGCCGTTGCGGTAGCACCTACCGAAATACCGAGGAAGATAACCACGATATTCATCAACTCGTTCTGAACGGTCTTCGACAGACGATCTACAACACCGCACTCCTTCATCAAGTTACCGAGCATCAAGCAGCCCACGAGCGGAGCAGCCGACGGCAAAAGCAACGAAATAACGATGGCAATGATTACCGGGAAGATAATTTTCTCGGTCTTCGACACCTGACGCAACTGCGACATCTTAATCATACGCTCCTGCTTGGTGGTGAGTGCCTTCATAATCGGCGGCTGAATCACCGGCACGAGTGCCATATACGAGTATGCTGCGATAGCAATAGGACCGAGCAACTCCGGAGCAAGACGCGCCGTAAGGAAGATCGAAGTAGGGCCATCCGCACCACCGATGATACCGATACTACCGCACTCATTCGGCGCAAAGCCCAAAGCATAAGCACCGAGGAACGTAGCGAAGATACCAATCTGTGCTGCTGCACCCAAAAGGAAACTCTTCGGGTTAGCAATCAGTGGACCAAAGTCGGTCATCGCACCCACACCTACAAAGATAAGGCAAGGATAGATACCCAACTTAACACCCAAATAGAGGTAGTCGATAAGACCTGCGTTATCGACGAAGATATCCCAATGTACGTGACCGCCGGCAAAGAGTTCCGAATGGAACATCTCAGCAAACGGCAGGTTGGTAAGCAACATACCGAATGCAATCGGCAGGAGCAACAGCGGCTCAAACTGCTTCTTTATGGCGAGATAGAGCAGGAAGCATGCAAGCGCAATCATAACGATGAACTTCCATCCCTCACCTGCAAAAAATGCCATAAAGCCCGAGGTCTCGACAAATTTGCCGAGCGACTCGATGATGAAATTATCACTAAATAAAGTCATCATAGCACTACTCGATTACCATTAATACATCGCCCTCCATAACGGTTGCACCACCCGATACGAGAATCTGCTTAACAACACCACCCTTCTCGGCGTCGATGTTGTTCTCCATCTTCATCGCTTCGAGAACCAACAGAGTCTGACCCGCAGCAACAGTATCACCCTCCTTTACGTTGATTGTGGTTACAGTACCAGGAAGCGGACAAGCAACCTTATAGCCACCAGCCGCAACAGGAGCCGGAGCCGGCTTCGATGCGATAGGAGTCTTAGGAGTTACCGACAAACCGGTTGCTACCGGAGCGGCCGTTACCTGTGGCTTCGGTGCAACAGCAGCCTTGCCACCTTCAATCTCAACATTGTACTTGGTACCATTTACGGTAACGTGTGCCAACGTCGACTGCTCGTTGATATCGTCAATCTTTACTTCGTATTGATTGCCGTTGATTTTCAATGAATACTTTTTCATCTTTACTGTCTTAAAAAATTATTTTTTCTCAGGAAGCTGAGTCAGTCCGTGAATTTTAGAGTTCCAAGGCGAGTATGCACGAGTGATACGGTTGATGGTAAGCATCTCCGACTCGCGGTCGTGCAATGCGCTCTTGTAGAGTTTGAGTGCCGTAATAATTGCGGCAGCCAACTCCTGATCGCTGATTGCGTGGTCGTGCGGATGCGCAGTCTCGGCAGTAGCAGCAACCTTTGCTTTGTGCTCACGGGTGAAGAACCAACCCATAGTCTTCATAACGAAGATGAGAAGGACCAATACCGTAAACACCATAAGGAAGCCAAAAAGTGCCATCAAAAGCATCTCCGACCAACCTACGTTTGATAACATATTCATAGTCACGACGGTTTACAATGGAATATTCGAGTGCTTACGAGCAGGGTTCTGCAAACGCTTGGTTGCGAGCGACTGCAAAGCACGGATAATACGGAAACGAGTGTTACGCGGCTCGATTACATCGTCGATATAGCCGTAGCGTGCTGCGTTGTAAGGGTTCGAGAAGAGATCCTTGTACTCCTGCTCCTTCTCGGCAACAAACTTCGCCTTCTCTGCCGGGTCGGTGAACTCGGCCAATGCCTTTGCGTGCAATACCTCAACGGCACCCGACGCACCCATAACTGCAATCTCTGCCGATGGCCAAGCGTAGTTGATATCACCACGAATATGCTTCGACGACATAACGATATAAGCACCACCATAAGCCTTACGCAATGTAACGGTTACCTTTGGTACAGTAGCCTCGCAGTATGCGAAGAGCAACTTA
>JAFNYX010000099.1 GCA_017654125.1 Alistipes sp.
AGTGGGTCTTTTCGGTCGATTGCGTCATAGTAAAGTCCGAGTTGTCAGTAATCTCGACCGTAATACCTTTCTCGAAGGTCTGCGGAGGAAGAGCAATGTAGAATGCCGTAGCGACCTTTTTTTGTAGCGCAACACCATTGCCGCAATTAAGTGTTACTTCGGTAAGAATAGTATCGTCAAAGACAAGCGTACCGCCTGCGCCACCGGTGCCGCCCTCTTCGCCCACGCCCATCTCGGCGGCGAGGATGCACGAAGCGTCGTCGGAGTTGATATACACTTCGCCGGCAACCTGCTCGCCGTTGTTACCGCGAAGCGTGATGCTCTTGATGGTCTCTGCGTCACCCGTAAGTTGGATTTTCAGCCAACCGCATACGTTTTTAAGCGAGAGCTGGTTGTATTCGCTCGACGAAATCATAATAGACGAGCCAAGACCGAAGCTATCTGCGAGATAGGTCTGCTCGGCAGGCAAAAATGCGCGAACATTGCACGTTCTTGGGTTGATGTAATAGTTTTCGTTGTAAGGATATACCGCAATAACGCTCGACAACTCCTGCGTTGGCTCGGCATTGGCTACACGTTTAAGTATGCCGCTTGTGTCGCCCGTATTGCCTTGGAATTGCCACTTTTGGTTGGCGTTCGAGAGATAGAACACCGACACAAGGTCGCCGGCAGTCCAAACCGTCGTGCCGTTTTGGAGTTGGATACGGGTGTCATCCTCGTCAAATGTTACATACAACTCGTCGGGAGCCGTAGGAATTTCCGGTGCAAGGTCTTGGGTTGCATCGGTCGCGCAAGCAACGAACATCGTCGCCACGAGCGCGAAAAGTGAAAGTTTTTTCATCTGTTTATTGGTTTTGTTGTTTTACTCTTCGATTGTTTCGTCTGCGGGGCGCAACGACCAACCCTGTTCGGGATCGACGGTCGGGATTTCGAGCGATGCGCCAAAGCCTAGCTCGGCACGTAACGAGATTGAGCACAGGGCGGGCGCAATGTAAAACATTGGTTTATGTTTCATAAGCATTTGTTTGCTACCGTAGCATCTCCTGTGCGGTGGGTTATGTACAAAAAGAAAGTGTGGAGATGATTTCCGTTTATCTAACGAGAGGCTCTGGAATGCCCAACTAAAAATAAACGATTACAAGACCCCACACTCGGATAGTATGGGGTATGTGCACAAAACGTGCATAGCCACATAGCTATACAAGAAATGAGTGCTGTCGTTATCCTTTTAGTTGTGAAATTTTCCAGATTTCTCGTTAAGGATAAAAGCGAAAACACTTTCATCAAATATGTCGTGCCGAGGGCGTAATAGCCCGTGACGTCACAAAGTTAGGATTTTTTTCGCAAATGACAACACTCTTGCAGGATCTTGTTCGTTGATGATACGAAAAATCGGCTTTTGGATAGGACGGAGGGTGTATTTTCCGCTTTTTGTACGCCATTTTTGGATATGCGCGAGATAATCGCTAACTTTGCAAAGATGTTTTAACGGATTTATTCACTTACCACTATGAGCGTTGCATCGTTTCTTGCAGCAGAGCACGATACTGCCTTTTCGTTTGAGGTGTTGCCTCCCGTCAGGGGCAAGAGCATAGAGAGCGTATTTGCGACCATCGACCGCCTGATGCCCTTCAATCCCGCCTATATCAACATCACAACCCACCGTACGGAGGTGGTATATCGCGAAGTGGCGGAGGGGGTGTTTCAACGCTTCAACGAGCGTATGCGTCCGGGTACGGTGGCAATCGCCGCGGCACTCAACGCACGATATGGTGTGCCAACCGTTCCGCACGTGATTTGTAGTGGATTCTCGCGCGACGAGTTGGAGAACGAACTCATCGACCTGTCGTATCTCGGAATTACCGACCTGCTCATCTTGCGTGGCGATAGGGCAAAGGGCGAAAATCGGTTTGTGCCGACAGCCGATGGCCACGCTCACGCGGTGGATTTGTGCCGTCAGGTGTCGCTATTCAATGAGGGCGAAATGATTGACGGAAGCCGTCATGATGCGCTTTCGCAGCGATTTACGTTTGGCGTTGCGGGCTATCCCGAGAAGCATGAGGAGGCGATGAACATCACGTCGGATATCGAACACTTGCGGGCAAAGATAGATGCCGGCGCACAGTACGTCGTGACGCAGATGTTTTTCGATAACCGTCGCTATTTCGAATTTGTCGAGCGTTGTCGAGCGGCGGGCATTACCGTGCCTATAATTCCGGGCATAAAACCTCTTACGGCGCTCACGCAGAAGAGTTTGCTGCCAAAGACGTTCCATATAGATTTGCCGGTCGAGCTGGCTGCCGAATTGGAGCGTTGCCGCACGAATGACGATGTGAAGGCGTTGGGCGTAGAGTGGGCTACGGCGCAGGCGCGCGAACTCAAAGCTGCGGGCGTTCCGAGCATCCATTTCTACTCGATGAATGCGGCGGCAAGTATCGAACAGATTGCTCGCGCAGTGTATTAGTATAAAAATACGTATAAAATACGGTTTGGCCAGATGAGTGATATTCGCGATATAATTCGAGAACGCGTACTTGTGCTTGATGGTGCAATGGGTACGATGATTCAGCGTTATGGGCTTTCGGAAAGCGATTTTCGAGGCGAGCGTTTTGCTGCGCATCTGCAACCGTTGGCAGGTAATAACGACCTGCTTGTGCTGACACGCCCCGATATTATAGGAGCCATCCATCGCGAATATCTTGAAGCGGGTGCCGATATCATAGAGACGTGTACGTTTAATGCCCAACGTATCTCGCAGGCAGAGTATGCGACGGAGGGGTGCGTTCGAGAGATAAATTTCGCAGCGGCTCGTGTGGCGCGTGCCGAGGCCGAGCGTATGACGCGACTTACGCCCGATCGTCCGCGTTTTGTTGCCGGTTCGATAGGCCCTACGGGTAAGACCTGTTCGATGTCGCCGGATGTGGCCAATCCCGCAGCGCGAGCCATTGATTTCGATACGCTTTATGGGTGTTATGTTGAGCAGATTGAGGCACTTGTTGAGGGTGGAGTCGATTTGCTGTTGGTGGAAACCGTGTTTGATACGCTGAATGCCAAAGCTGCACTTGCTGCTGCACGAGACGTGAAACGTCGTACGGGACGTGATTTGCCGGTGATGCTTTCGCTAACCGTTGCCGATGCGTCGGGGCGTATTCTGTCGGGACAGACGCTCGAAGCGGTGATGTGTTCTGTCGCACACGAGGATATCTTCTCGATTGGATTAAATTGTTCGTTCGGCGCCGAGCAGATGTTGCCGTTCCTAAAACAACTCTCGATAGTTGCTCCGCACTATGTCAGTGCCTATCCGAATGCCGGTTTGCCAGACGAGATGGGTCGCTATGCCGAGACTCCGGAGACGATGGCTATGCATGTGTCCCGATTCATTCGGTTGAAACTTGTGAATATTGTGGGTGGCTGTTGCGGTTCAACCCCCGATCATATACGCGCTATTGCGCGAGTTGTTAACGGCGTCGCGCGAGTTCGTCAGCCGGAGTCGGTTCGGTCGGCATGGTTGGCCGGTTTGGAGCCATTTACACCGAATGGCTCGTTCATCAACGTCGGTGAGCGTTGTAATGTCGCTGGAAGTCGTAAATTCTTGCGACTTATTGGCGAGCACGCGTATGATGAGGCTCTCGAAATTGCCCGAGGACAGGTGCGCGATGGTGCAATGATTCTGGATGTCAATATGGACGATGCGATGTTGGATGCACGTGCCGAGATGACCACGTTTCTCAATATGATGGCATCCGACCCGGAAGTTGCGCGCGTGCCGTGGATGATTGATTCGTCGCGTTTCGATGTGATTGCAGCTGCGTTGAAGTGCGTGCAAGGTAAGCCAATTGTAAATTCGTTGTCGCTCAAAGAGGGAGAAGATAAGTTTTTGGAGCGAGCAGCACAGGTGCGCGATATGGGTGCAGCGTTAGTGGTTATGGCTTTCGACGAGCAGGGACAGGCAACCACGTTTGCACGCAAAACGGAGGTTTGCGAGCGAGCATACCGCTTATTGACTCGATGCATCGGGTTCCCGGCTGAGGATATAATTTTCGACCCTAATATACTTACCATCGCTACCGGTATGCGCGAGCACGACCGCTATGCACTCGATTTTATTGAGACGACGCGATGGATTAAAGAACATCTGCCACAGGCGAAAGTCAGTGGTGGTGTGAGCAATCTTTCGTTTGCTTTTCGTGGTAATAATTTTTTGCGTGAGGCGATGCATGCTGTATTCCTCTATCACGCGGTCGCTGCCGGATTGGATATGGCGATTGTCAATCCGCAATCGAAGGTTATGTATGCCGATATCCCGAGTGCGCTGCTCGAAGCGTTGGAGGATGTGGTGCTGTGTCGTAGGGAGGATGCAACGGAGCGACTTCTTGCGATTGCCGGCGAGTATAGCGCAACGGCAGTGGCGAGTGTCGAGACGCCGGAGGCTGACCGTCGAAGCATCGCATTGGAGGAGCGACTTGCGACGGCTCTGCAACGAGGCGAAGAGCAATTCCTGCAAGAAGACTTGGAGGAGGCATTGGCTGCCGGAGTGGTGCCTTCCGCGATAATCGAAGGACCGTTGATGCGTGGAATGACGACCGTTGGCCGATTGTTTGGCGAGGGAAAGATGTTCTTGCCACAGGTGGTACGGACTGCACGAACGATGAAGCGTGCGGTGGCGATTTTGCAACCTCATATCGAGCGGTCGCAAACGTCATTTTCGGGCGAGCGTCGAGCGTGCTGTCTGCTTGCTACGGTTAAGGGCGATGTGCACGATATCGGTAAAAATATCGCCTCGGTGGTGCTCTCTTGTAATGGCTTTGAGGTCATAGATTTGGGCGTTATGGTGCCTGCCGAGCAGATTGTTCGTGCGGCGATAGAGCACACCCCCGACTTTATAGGTTTGAGTGGATTGATAACTCCGTCGCTCGACGAGATGTGTCGTGTTGCAGTGGCGTTGAAGGAGGCGGGCGTAAGTGTTCCACTCTTTGTCGGTGGTGCGACGACGTCGGCTCTGCATACGGCTGCAAAGATTGCTCCGCTTTATGATGGGGCGGTGTTCCATGTTAAGGATGCCTCGCAGAATCCGATACTTGCCACGCAACTAATGGGCGTGGAGCGCGAGCAGGTGATTGCTTGTAATCGTTTTCGTCAGGCGGAGTTGCGTCGAGCGTTGGATGCGGAGACGGCACGCTTGGCAGCAGATGAGGATATGGAGCAGTGGCAGCCGCATAGTGTGGATTGGACACGTGCCAATATTGTTATGCCTTCGTTTATGGGTGTGAAGAGTGTAAAAATCTCGATTGAACAGGTGCGCCCTTACATAAATTGGATTCACTTCTGTAACTTATGGGGAGTCGGAAAGGATACTCCGGAGGGTAAAGATATGCTCCGAGAGGGCGAGCGATTGCTCGATCTGCTTGCTGAACAACACTCGCTTGTGGCTCGTGTCGGATTTTTCGATGCGTATGGCACGCATGATGGGATTGTGATTACCCACCAAAAGAGTTGTCCGTGTTGTGGCGGTGCAGCGCGTCGATTGATGATTGCAACGCCGCGTCAGGCGCGAACAAACGAGCATGGTGAGCGATTGTCGTTGTGTGATTTTGTCGCGCCGCAGGGTTTTGGCGATTATATTGGTGCGTTTGCCGTTACGGTGTCGTGGTCGCTTATTAAGTATGCAGAGCAACTCGCGGTCGAAGGCGATTCGTATGCAGTATTGTTGCTACGTAGCATTTGCGACCGATTGGTTGAGGCCGCGAGCGAATGGCTGCATGCCGAAGTGCGACGTACGCTGTGGGGTTATGCCCCGAACGAGACTCTTTCTCCGAAGGAGATGTTTGCTGCCGCATACGAGGGAATTCGTCCGGCAGTAGGTTATCCATCGCTTCCCAATCAGCGTGCTATTTTCCCAATAGCCGAACTGCTCCACGTTGAGCAAATCGGTATCCGTCTTACCGAGAATGGTGCAATGTATCCGCAATCGTCCGTTTGTGGCTTGTATATCGCTTCGTCCGAAGCCCGATATTTTGTGGTGAAATAGGGTGGAGTAACCTCGTTTATGCATTCTGATACTATATAATTCCGAAAAGTTTTTACTTTTCGGGGTGCGAAATTCGAAAAATGTTCGTACCTTTGAAGTTGCTATGAAACGAATTGCACTTTTTCCTGGGTCGTTCGATCCGTTCACGCGTGGTCACGCGTCGCTTGTTGAGGGGGCTTTACGACTCTTTGATGAGGTTATTATTGCTGTTGGTGAGAATGTCTCGAAGAGGGGATTGCTCCCAGTCGAGACTCGCATTCGACTGATTGCAGACCTCTATGCCGCAAACGACCGAGTAAGGGTGGTTTCGTATTCGACTTTGACGGGCGATTTCGCTCGCGAGTGTGGTGCAGTTGCGATGATTCGCGGAGTGCGTAACACAACAGATTTTAATTTTGAACGTTCTATTGAGGCAACCAACCGTCATCTATTTCCTGAATTGGTGACCGTATTGCTGGCAACGCCGGCTGACGAGGCGCATATTTCGTCGAGTGTCGTGCGCGAGTTGTTGTCGTTCGGTCGTGATGTGAGCGACTTTATGCCGGTTGGTGTCGATATTGAGAAATATTTATAACAGAAAAGTTTATGCAGTTTACAGCAGAGATGATAGCCGGCTTGCTTGGTGGAGAGGTTGTCGGCAATAAGGATGTAGCGGTTTGTACGGTCTCCTCTATCGAGGGAGGCAAAGAGGGCGGATTGGCATATTTGTCAAATCCGAAGTATGAGGAGTTTCTCTATACGACACGCTGTTCGGTGGTGCTTGTCGAGCGCAGTTTTGAGCCTAAACAGAGTGTCGCTGCAACGCTTGTAAAGGTTGACAATGTGGGTGCATGCGTGTTGCGTCTGCTTGAAATGTATAATGCGATGAAGCCTAAAAAGACGGGTATCTCACCACGTGCCTCTATTTCGGAGAAGGCAACCGTGGGTGAGAACTGCTATGTCGGCGACTTTGCCGTCATCGAAGCGGGTGCCGTTATTGGCGATGGTGCGAAGATATACCCGCAGTGCTACGTTGGCGACGGCGTGCGCGTAGGCCGAGATACGACGCTCTATGCTGGCGTTAAGGTTTATGAAGGTTGCGCGATTGGTGAGCGTTGTATTATTCATGCCGGTGCGGTTGTTGGTGCCGACGGCTTTGGCTTTGCGCCTAATGCACAGGGTGGTTTCGATAAGATTCCGCAGCTTGGTAACGTCATCATCGAGGACGATGTAGAGATTGGCGCAAATACATGTATTGACCGTGCAAAGACCGATTCGACCATCATTCATCGCGGTGTGAAGTTGGACAACCTGATTCAGATTGGTCACAATGTACAGATTGGCGAAAATACTGTTTCGTCAGCACAGACGGGTATTGCCGGAACTTCGAAAGTGGGTCGTAACTGCTTCCTTGCCGGTCAGGTGGGTATTGCCGACCACGTTACGATCGGCGACCGCGTGAAGATTGGAAGTAAGTCGGGTATCGACAAGAATGTGGCCGATGACGAGATTCGCTTCGGCTATCCTGCGTTGCCGGGAATGGGCTACCATCGCTCGTTTGCTGTATTTAAGGCTCTGCCCGAGTTGAAGCGCCGTGTGGAGGAGTTGGAACGAGAGTTGGCACGTGTGAAAGAGTTGGAATAAAAGATATATAAGTTTGTGATTAACAATAAAAAAAGAAGAAAAATGAAGAAATTATTAGTTGTATTTGCAACTGTTGCAATGGCAGCAGGTTGCGTTCGCCCTTACTGCACAATCGAGGGTGATGTTTCAAATTTGGCCGATGGTATGCTGACGCTTGCCGAGCCGGTACGTAACGGTGCGGTTATCGACTCCGTTAAAGTTGAGCAGGGTAAGTTCTGTTTTGAGTTGCCAGAGGGCGAGCCACGCCAATATGCAATTATGTCGGGTCACGACTATATAACGATGGTCTATGCCGAGCAGGGAACGGTGAAGGTTACGGGTGATTTCAGCCAGGATAATGGTGTTGAGGTTGGCGGAACTCTGTCGAACGAAGCCTATAACATATTCAATGGCGAGCTCTATGTTTTGAATCGTCGCTATACGCAGGCAGCCGATAACGAGGAGCGTGAAGCAATTCGCGCTGAGTTCGATACGCTTATCGACAAGACGATTGCCGAGAATACGAACAATCCGTTTGGTGTTGATTTGCTTTTGCAGATGAAGGGCTACGAACTTTCGGCATACGAGATGTTGCAGCGTTTGGAGCAACTCTCTCCGGAGATGCAGCTTTTGAAGGTGGTTGTTGATGCAAAGGATAAGGCAACACGTAAGATGCAGACCGAGCCGCAGGTTGAGGGTAGCGATATCGTTCCTATCTATATCGATATTGTTCAGCCGGATGTGAATGGCAATGAAGTGTCGCTCAAATCGGTAGTCGAGAATCCTGCAAACAAGTACGTATTGCTCGACTTCTGGGCATCGTGGTGTGGCCCATGCATGGGCGAGATGCCACACTTGACCGCTGCATACAAGAAGTATCACAAGAAGGGCTTCGAGATTTACGGTGTATCGTTCGACCGCAACAAGGAGGCGTGGAAGAACGCTATTTCCAACTTGAAGATGGAGTGGGTGAACGTGAGTGAGCTTAACCGCTTTGATAATACGGCAGCCGAGGCATACGTTGTAGAGTCGATTCCGACCAATTTGCTTATTGATTGCAGCAATGGTGTGATTATCGCCAAGAATCTGCGTGGTGAGGAGGTTGAGAAGAAGCTCGCCGAGTTGTTGAAATAGTACCACCACTACAATATGCGAGGTCGGGTAATGCTCTTGCCCGACCTTTCGCACACTTTCTCTATGGCTATCTATCGTATTTTGGGCATTGATCCCGGCACGAACTATATGGGTTACGGCGTTTTGGAGGTTGAGGGTCGCACGATTCGGGCAGTGACGCTCGGCGATGTGGACCTTCATAAGATAGACGATCCGTACGCTAAACTGCGCTGTATTTTTGACAGCGTGTGCCATCTGATTGCCGACTACGAGCCACAGGAGGTGGCTTTGGAGTCGCCATTCTTCGGGTGTAATGTGCAGAGTATGCTTAAACTCGGTCGCGCTCAGGGTGTGGCTATGGCTGCGGCACTGAGTCGCAATAAGAGTGTTACGGAGTACGCCCCGTCGCGTATCAAGCAGGCGATAGCCGGTCTCGGTTCGGCCTCGAAGGAGCAGGTGGCAGGCGTCGTGTGTCGCACACTGCATATCGAGGAGCGGCCACGCAGAGCAGATGCGACGGATGGTATGGCGGTGGCACTGTGTCATTACTACGCTTCTTCCAACCCGATAGAGCGTGCGCTCGGAAGTGAGCGAGTCAAGGGGCTTGGTGGCGAGCGTCGCGGACGTAAGAGAGCGAGTGTTTCGTGGGAGAAGTTTTTGAGGGAGAATCTCGAGAAGGTGGTTAAGTAGGGTGATACCTTATATATAAATACGGCTGTAATCTCAAATGATTACAGCCGTATTTGCATTGCGTGAATTTGTATGAATACTCTCTATGTCGTGAGTCATGTTATGCTGCTCGTACTTTAATGCCGCATGACGAGCCATCGACCACAATCGTCACTCCCGGCATCACTTCGCCTTCAAGCAACAGCGTAGATAGTGGTTCTTCGACCTGTTCGGCTAATACGCGTTTCAAAGCACGTACCCCATGCGCGCGTTTGTAGGTGAGCGAAGCTAATTCGCGACGTGCTTTCGCGGTTATGCGTAGAGTGTATCCCATGCGTTCGAGTCGATGGAGTGTGTGGCGTAGTTCTAAATCGATAATCCGTTGCACATCCTCGTTTGACAACTCACGAAAAAATACGATTTCGTCTATGCGCCCGATGAACTCCGGTGAGAATGTTCGCTCTAATGCTTTGCGATATGCCGCATCGGCTTGCTGCGTAGCAGTTTGATGTTTCGATGTGGTTGCATATCCCATCTGTACTGCACCTTGTATCGCATCGCGCGAGCCGACATTCGAGGTCATGATGATTATCGTGTTGCGAAAATCAACTTTTCGTCCCGAGCCATCGGTCATGTGTCCTTCGTCGAGCACTTGCAAGAACGTATCGAAAAGTGTCGGGTGCGCCTTCTCCACTTCGTCGATGAGTACCACTGAGTATGGTTTGCGCCGTACTGCTTCGGTCAGTTGTCCACCCTCGCCATATCCAACATATCCTGGTGGGGAACCGAATAGGCGTGCAACCGTATGTGGCTCGCTATACTCCGACATGTCTATACGCACGATGCCGGCATTGCCGTTCATCTGTCGTGCCAACTCCTTTGCGAGCAGGGTTTTTCCTACACCGGTCGGACCGACAAAGAGAAATACACCCATCGGACGATGTTCGTCGCGCAAACCCATTCGCGCTCGGCGTATCGCCTTTGCAACACGCCCTATGGCATCACTCTGCCCAATGACGCGCTCGGAGAGCCTTTTCTCTAAATCGCGTACGCGTTGCTGCTCGTCACCCCGCAGACGCTCCACCGGAATTCCTGTCATGACGGCCACACAATGAGCCACGTTATCGACTGTAACCGTTGCTGGTCGCACCTCGGATGCAGAGAGGGCCAATGATGCACCGCTTTCGTCAAGTAGGTCTATCGCCTTGTCCGGAAAGTGTCGTTCGGTGATGTATCTCTCGGCAAGCGTAACGCATGCCGAAAGGGCTTCCGGCGAGTATCGCACCGCGTGGTGTTGCTCGTATATTGGTGCAATAGTGTGCAGTATGCTGAGTGTTTCATCGGAAGTTGGCGGCTCAATGACAATTTTGCCGAAACGACGTTCCAGTGCGGCATCACTCTCGATACATTCGCGAAACTCGTCAAGCGTCGTTGCTCCGATGATGCGTACTTCGCCACGTGCTAATGCAGGTTTGAGGATATTTGCCGTATCGAGCGAGCCTTGTGTCGAGCCGGCGCCGACGATGGTGTGTATCTCGTCGATGAATAGTATCGTCTGACGATTGCGACGCATCTCGTCGAGTAGTAACTGCATTCGCTCCTCAAACTCACCACGAAACTTTGTACCGGCAACGAGCGATGCAACATCCATTGTTACGATGTTCTTGTCTGCCAATGCTGTGGGAATATTGCCTGTTGCAATACGCAGAGCAAGCCCCTCGATAATTGCACTCTTGCCGACACCCGCCTCGCCGACGAGTATCGGATTGTTTTTCTTGCGACGGGCAAGAATCTGTACCACGCGTTCAATCTCGCGCTCGCGTCCGATTACCGGATCAAGTGCGCCTTCGCGTGCGGCACGTGTTAGGTCGGTGCCGAAACGTTTGATGAGCGAACTCTCTTGCGTAAGAGTGGCGTCGGTGGCGAGTGGTGTGGATATTGGCGCATCTGTGGTAATCGGTGTGCGCTCGGCATCGGCGGAGAGTTGTGCCAATTCATCTTCCAACTCCGCTGCCGTAATGCCGTACATCCCGAATATGCGGGCTGATGCACTTGCGCTATCGCCGATGATATCTATCGCGGCATGAGCTGTCGATACGCGTCTCACGTCGGAAAATCGCTTGCGCAGCGTTTGTGCATACTCCACGAAAAACTCTTCGGGTGATGCACCCTCCGATGGTGCTCGACGAATGTCGCGCTCCAAACGCAGTCTGATTTGATACATTTGCCAATCCTGTAATCTCCCTGCCAGAAGCCTATATGCCATCGAATCGTCATCGCGAAGCAGTGCGAGCATCAGGCAATCCTTTAACGAGTGGTCCATGCCGCTTCGTGCGGTGTCGAATGCCGTACGGGCGAGTACGCCCTCCAATGCTTTCGATATTCTAACCTCCATACTTATTCTTCTCCTCTTTTTTCATTCGTTTTCGTGAGCAATAACGCGACGCGTAAATCTATTATTATATTAAGTAGCAGGTTTGCTCGTGAGTGGTGAAAAAGAGGAGATGTACGGAGTGATGGAGTGGTATGAGTGAATTGTGCGTGTTAAAAAATAAGGGTGTCGCGACCCTTGTCGGTCGGACACCCTATGTGCTGTGGCAGATAGAGCGATATGCTTATGCACCTACATATTCGTTACCTACTTGTGTAACGCGCATACCCCCCCCCTTCATTGATGTGCTATCGGCGACCCTCTTTGGCTTCGATGCACTCTGTTGCGTGTGGTACACGCAACAGACGCTCGCGCGGAATGAGTTTTCCGGTCGTCTTGCAAATTCCGTAGGTCTTATGCTCGATACGTACCAGGGCCATTTCGAGGTTTTTGATGAATTTGAGTTGATGTGCAGCCAAACGCTCACTCTCTTCCTTCGAGAGCGTAGCGGCTCCCTCTTCGAGCACCTTAAAGGTTGGCGAAGTATCCTCCGTGTCGTTGTCGGCACTATGGGTGATGGATGCGCGGAGCAACTCGTAATCGTGACGAGCCACTTCGAGTTTTGCAAGAATCAACTCCTTAAATTCCGCCAATTCGGCGTCGTTGTATCTGGTTTTAATATTCTCTGCCATAGTTTTTTGGTTTTTGTTTTAGTAAAGATAGCAAATAAATACGATATATACAACCCCTCCCACATATTTTTTTGCATCACATCTCAGTGAGAAGATACAAAAATGGCTCCGAGTACGCCCCGAAGCCATTTTTGTGTGTTTATAAAAACTTCGGTTAACCGATTCGGGTAATGGCGATTTTCAGTGGCTCATCGTTGATATCGGTCTCGACGATAAACTCGCCCGTCACCTCGTCAGCAGTCGAAACCGAGAGGGCGAGCGTCTGCTGTCCGATGTATGTTGCAAATTGAGCAACAGCATCCGCCACCTGCTCCTTTTGCTCGATAACGACGTTGATTTTATCCGTAACCTCCAATCCCGAATCCTTGCGGATATTCTGGATACGGTTAATCAATTCGCGTGCCACACCTTCGCGCTGCAACTCCGGAGTTACCGTAATATCGAGTGCAACGGTGAGTTTGCCTTCGCTTGTCACGAGCCAACCCGGCATATCCTCCGATGTGATTTCGAAGTCGGCCGGCGAAACAGTGATTTGCTCGGCACCCATATCGAGCGTGATGCTCTCCGAGAGCTCGATTTCGGCGATGCGCTCCTGTGAGAATGTTGCCGTCAAGGCTGCAATCTGCTTCATATATTTGCCATAGCGTGGGCCGAGCGTCTTGAAGTTCGGCTTAATACGCTTGGTGATGATGCCCGTCGTGTTGTGGATGAGTTCAATTTCCTTGACGTTCACCTCGTTCATAATGAGTTGTCGTACAGCGTCGATATACTTCTCGGTTTGTGCGTCAAGTACCGGAATGAGAATCTTTGTCAGTGGCTGGCGCACCTTGATATTGACCTTGCGACGCAATGCGAGTACCATTGACGAAGTGCGCTGTGCGATTGCCATCATCTCCTCCAAGTCGTGGTCGAGCAATGCCTCGTTGCAGGTAGGGAACGACGAGAGGTGTACCGAGCCCTCCGTGCAGTTGCCGCTGACAGCATTCAGGTCGCGGAAGATGCGGTCGGAGATGAACGGAGCAAACGGCGCGGAGAGTTTTGCGACAGTCTCCAAGCAGGTGTAGAGTGTCTGGTAAGCCGCCAACTTATCCTCATTCATTTCGCCACCCCAGAAACGCTTGCGGTTCAGACGAACGTACCAGTTCGAGAGGTTTTCGCCAACGAACTCCTGAATTGCACGTGCGGCAGGGGTTGGATCGTAGTTTTCGAGAGCCGCCGTTACATCGCGCACCAACGTATTGAGCAACGAGATAATCCAGCGGTCAATCTCCGGACGACGCTCGACCGGAACCTGCTCCTCGCTACCCGTAAAGCCATCGATGTTAGCATAGAGTGCGAAGAATGAGTAGGTGTTGTAGAGCGTGCCGAAGAACTTGCGGCGTACCTCATCAACGCCCTCGACGTCGAATTTGAGATTGTCCCACGGCTGCGAGTTCGATATCATATACCAGCGTGTGGCGTCTGCACCATACTTGTCTAGTACCTCAAACGGATCGACAGCATTACCCAGACGTTTCGACATCTTGTTACCGTTCTTATCGAGTACCAAACCGTTCGAGATAATGTTGCGGAAGGCAACCTTGTCGAAGAGCATCGTCGCGATGGCGTGCAGCGTGTAGAACCAACCGCGCGTCTGATCGACACCCTCGGCGATAAAGTCTGCCGGGAATACCTTGTCAAATGTCTCTGCATTTTCGAACGGATAGTGCAACTGCGCGTAAGGCATTGCTCCCGAATCAAACCATACGTCGATGAGGTCGCTCTCGCGGCGCATCGGTTCGCCCTTCGACGAGACGAGGATGATGTTGTCCACGTATGGCTTATGCAGGTCGATACGCTCGGTCGAGTAGTTCTCTTTCGACATATCGCCAACGACAAAATTCTTGTACGGATTCTCGGTCATAACGCCTGCGGCAATCGACTTCTCGATTTCGCCCATAAGCTCCTCAACCGAACCGATACATTTCATCTCGGAGTAGTCCTCCGTTGCCCAAATCGGCAGAGGCGTACCCCAGAAGCGCGAACGCGAGAGATTCCAATCAGCCAAACCTTCGAGCCACTTGCCGAAACGACCCGAACCGGTCGATTCCGGCTGCCACTTGATGGTCTTGTTGAGTTCAATCATACGCTCGCGCATCGCGGTTGCCTTTACAAACCACGAGTCGAGCGGATAGTACAACACCGGCTTATCCGTACGCCAGCAGTGTGGGTAGGAGTGGGTGTGCTTCTCAATTTTGAACGCCTTACCTTGTGCTTTGAGCGTTACAGCGATATCTATATCAAGTGTGGTGTCGCTCTCGGCAAGAGCTTCGTCGTATGCGTTCTTTACGTAACGACCTGCCCACTCAGCATAGAGTTCCGTATTAACATACTTGGCAACGAACTCTGCGTCCATATCCTCCAATCGGAACAGACGACCCGAACGGTCCACCATTGGGCAGTTCTTTCCGGCCGTATCAACAACGAAGAGTGGAACGATACCCGCCTGCTTTGCGACGCGATCGTCGTCCGCGCCGAACGTAGGAGCAATATGTACGATACCCGTACCGTCCGATGTGGTTACATAGTCGCCCACAATCACGCGGAACGCATCACCCATCGGGCGTACCCAATCGATGAGTTGCTCATAGTGGATGCCTTCCAATTCGCGACCACTGAACGTCTGCTCTTCGACCGTAAATGTGCCCTCTTGTTTCTTGCCAAAATACGATGGAACAAGCTCCTTTGCCATGATTACGGTCTGTGGCTCGTCGGTGTAAGGGTTGAGGCACTTCACACGAACATACTCGATGGACGGGCCGACACAGAGTGCCGTGTTCGATGGCAGGGTCCATGGGGTTGTCGTCCAAGCGAGGAAGAACAATTCGCCCTGCACGCCCTCGAAGAAACGCTCACTGCGTTCGTCGCGAACTATGCGGAACTGCGCCGTGCAGGTGGTGTCCTTCACGTCGCGGTAACACCCAGGCTGATTAAGCTCGTGGGTCGAAAGACCCGTGCCGGCAGCCGGCGAGTAAGGCTGAATGGTGTAGCCCTTATAGAGCAGACCCTTGTCGTACATCTTTTTGAGCAGATACCACAGTGTCTCGATGTATTTATTGTCGTACGTGATGTACGGGTCGTCGAGATTTACCCAGTATCCCATCTGGCGGGTCAGACGACTCCAAACATCGGTGAACTTCATCACATCCTCGCGGCAGCGACGGTTGTACTCCTCGACGGTAATTTTTCGGCCGATATCCTCTTTGGTGATGCCGAGTGTCTTCTCGACACCCAACTCTACCGGCAGACCGTGCGTATCCCAACCCGCTTTGCGATGTACGAGATATCCCTGCTGCGTCTTGTAGCGGCAGATGATATCTTTGATTGTACGAGCCATCACGTGGTGAATACCCGGCATACCGTTTGCCGACGGTGGACCTTCGTAGAAGACGAATGTCGGATGGCCTTCGCGAGTCGAGATGCTGCGATGGAATGTATCTTCTGCATCCCATTCGCGCAACACATCCTCCGCCACAGCGGGGAGGTCGAGATTTTTGTACTCTTTGAACTTCATATTGTATCGTTTTTTATTGTTTTTTCGGTGTTGGTGCTTATGAAATAAGCATACAATCGTGCAAAGTTAGTATTTTTTTGCGAATTAGTCCTCTGCCCGACACAAAAAAAGCATCTGCCCACTCGGAACAGATGCTCTTGCTCTTTTTTTTGCGATTTTTTGCCGCTTACTCCGCAAAGTTATATGGATAGATTGCCGAAGCGTACGAGCTCCAACGTGTTGCCGCTTTATAAGCATCAACCGAAGCTGTCGGTACATAAATTTTGCGGTCGGAAGCGTTCTTGTAGAATACATAACTGCCGTCCAAACTTGGCGGAGTAGTTGGCTTGCAATATACCTCTTTCAGCGCGGAGCAATCGTAGAATGCATAATTTCCAATCTTCGTCACGCTATCCGGAATTGTAACACTTGTCAGCGCGTCGCAATCGGAGAATGCCCAATCTCCAATCTTCGTCACGCTATCGGGGATTGTAACACTTGTCAGCGCGGAGCAATAGCGGAATGTATAATCTTCAATC
>JAFNYX010000100.1 GCA_017654125.1 Alistipes sp.
AATTTAGGATAAAATATAGTTTCATACATTGCAATTTGGATTTCGTACAGCCGAGCATTTTTTGCTTGGTTGTACGCTTTTTTACTACCACCTTTGTAGTAACAGAAAATCAAAATTAAAATTCAAACACTATGAAAAACTCACAAATCATTGCCGAGATTAAGGAATCGGCGAAAACGCTATTCAGCGCAATTATTACCCTTATTAGCCCGCTTATTACTGCGGTGGCAACACTCATTAAGTATTCGTGGAAATTGACTAGGCTTGTGATTATTGTTGGCGTGGTCGCCTTGATTGTTGCGATGTGTGTAAGTCGCAGTACCTATCACAAAATGTCCTCTCGCTACTATGTTTATCGATACGATGTGGTTGATCGATACCGTGTGAAGGATATGTGGAAAAACAAATGGACTACCGGCTATCTTGCATCGGTTGACAAGGAGTTTGGTTGCGATTCGTTAGTTCGCATCTCAAAGAAGAATATCTTTGGCAACAACGAGCGTTATGGCTACCTCGATGTTCGTACGGGTGCAGTTACGATTGAGCCACAGTTTCAATATGCAGGCGAATTTTCAGAGGGTTTAGCCCCTATTCGCAACCTCGGCGAGGTGGGATTTATCGACACTACCGGAAAACTCGTAGTATCGGTTAAAGGCACTATTCGAAATTTGTCGTCTGCAAAGATGAGTAATGGTTGCGCTATCGTAGATATTGGCGGAAATAATACCTATGGTATTCTCGCCCACAATGGCGAATGGTTGCTTGAACCTATATATCACCGTATCGAAAAGAGCTACGACGATTGCTATATCATTCAAAACGAATGGTGCGAATATGGCGTTTGGTCGCAAGAAAAAGGATGGTTGTTTGAATTAGAATACGATTACATAGAGGAAGGTACGACTGACATAGGTTTTGTTCTCACCAAAGATGGTGTACGCCGTGAGATTGATTGCAACGGCAAAGTCGTTATACCATTTGTATATGACGGTTCTGACGTTCTGTCCTATCAAGTTGCTGGACGACCAGAGGCGGAATACGTCACATCAGAGTATGCCGTTTTCTATGTTGACCAGATGGCTGGATTGTTCGAGATTAGCACCGGCAAGGTCTTGATACCTGCAAAATACGACTCTATCGATATGCTCTCGAAAGGTGTGTTCGAGGTGGGTAATGGTGGGTGTAAATTCCTCGTAGATAAGAATGGAAATGCAATAAACTAAAAATTAAGGAGGAACTGAATTATGAAAGAGTTTAGCAATGTGTGGTTAGTCGTTATTTTGTTGGTAGTTGCAGTTATTTGCACCGTAGTTGGTTTGTGGTTGCTTATGTCGTCAAAGCAAAAAAGTGACCAGGCACAGCCTGCCAAAGAGAAATCGAACAATCGAAATGCCGTTCATCGTGCATTGGCGAATAGCACCGAAACAAAAATTTACAACCTCATCATCATTGACGAGAGTGGCTCTATGGATTGTATCCGTCAACAAGCGATGGACAGTGTAAACGAAACTATCCAGACAATTCGTGCAGCGCAGGAGCGAAACGAAAATCAGGAGCATTTTGTAACGCTTGTCACTTTCAATGACACGGCGACCATCGTCAACGACTGCGCTCCTATAAATGAGATTAAGGAGCTGACCGCAGAGAGTTACCGCCCGGATTGTTGCACTGCACTTTACGATGCTATGGGCATATCATTGAACGCCTTGCAAAAGAAGGTATCGAAAGAGGATAAGGTGTTGGTGACGATTGTTACCGATGGCTACGAGAATGCTTCGCAGGAGTATAACC
>JAFNYX010000101.1 GCA_017654125.1 Alistipes sp.
AATTTTTGCTCAGCAGACCAACTGTATTGGATTGCTGATGACATTGTAGCATCAAGTTTAGGTCAATTAAGATAAAAAAATAGAATATGGTTTTTTTTAATAGACTTTATGATTTCGGCGATAGAGAAGTTGTTCGAACGTATGCCATGAAAATTGATATCGGTTTACGACAAATTGAAAACACATATAATCTGCAGACAATTAAAGGTTTAAGTATAGCCATTCGCAACGAGGTGCGAGATATGATGATTTCGGCGCAAAAACTCACTGCGGAGTCTAAGGAGTGCCTGGATGTGAAATATAGAGGGCAGAAAATTATGTATTACGATTTTCTTTCTATTTTGACAAACATATCTGCCGATATTGTTCGTAGAGGAGGTTATCCAATAATATAATCTCACTTAAAAACACATTAGAGTACAATATATCAAAAGCTATATGAAGAAGTAGCAGATAGTAAAGGCTTGAAGGCTTGGGAAGGTTGTCGGTAATGCGATGACCTCCCTCGCTTTTAATATAGTGGTGTAAACACCTCTCGAAAGCCACTACCGACCTCTCACACCGCACAAAAAACACCTTCGGGAAAACCCGAAGGTGTTTACGTTTTTATAGATATACCACAGAAGATGTGGCCTATCACTCGAAATTTCTAATGTTTAGAAATACTTAACCGACTCGTCCTTAATCTCTGCCTTATTCTGAATAGCATACATCAAGCGACGCATCACGTTCTGCTCGGCATCGGCCTGCGCCTTAACCTGTTCCTGCTCGGCGGTCTGTGGCTCATCGGCTGCGGTTACCTCATCGACAACCACTACATACGCACCGCTTACGCCCTTAATCGGAGTCGAAACTACGCCGGTCTGCTGTGTTGCGATAGCGCCCTGAACGCGCGGCTCAACGCCGATACCAGGGAGATAGTATGCACCCAACTTCGCGCCGCTAAACTCGCCAACTTTCGACTCTGCGGCCGTTGCAATCTCATCGATAGTTGCACCCTGCATCTTGGATGCCAACAACTCAAACTTCTTGTCGCGAATCAACGTGTTGCGAATCTGTGTCGAAACCTCATCTACCGACTTGTACTCGCTATCGTTTACTGCGGTAAGAACTGCCACTA
Organism: Alistipes sp.; assembly: GCA_017654125.1. Lineage (GTDB taxonomy): Bacteria > Bacteroidota > Bacteroidia > Bacteroidales > Rikenellaceae > Alistipes. The sequence continues at coordinate 1,121 of JAFNYX010000101.1, forward strand.
CATAACTATCATCGAGCTTGATAAGATCGGATACTGCACCAACCTTTGCATCGTTAGCCCAACGAACAATCTCAATCGAACCTGCATCGAGACCACGAACATTACGCTCGCCCTGTGCGATGTTGCTCGAACGTGGCGAGAGGTGCTTCTCGTTAACTGCCTCGTCAAACTTCGTCTGCGAACCCTTGGCAGCAACTGCGAAAGCACTTGCCTCGGTGTGGATAGCACGCTCTGTCTGCTGCGATGGCTCGATAGGATATACGAGCGATGCGAGCTGATAGTGCTTCTGCACCTTACCGGTCTTTACTACCTTCATCAACTGAATCGAGTTACCAAATACGACTTTCACAGTCTCACCAGCACGCTTGCCATTCAAAGCATCGGCAAACTCAGGAGTGAGCGTCGAGTAAGCAATCGTACCAATCTCGCCACCTGTCGCAGCGGTCTCGGCAATCGAGTGCTTCGAAGCAAGCTCCTCGAACGATGCACCCTTACCGAGTGCGTTCATCAAGCTGTCAGCCAACTCGATGTCGGTGTACGAAAGAACGATATGCTTCAACGTAAGCGAATCGGCAACATTGCGGGTTGCAACAACACGGGCTGCACGCCACTCGTCAGCAACCAACTCCGGACCATACACTTTACCTGCGGTAATAGCAGCCGACTCCTCTGGGCTCATTTGCGCAGCAGTAACGAAGTTCTGTGCAATCGATGCGTGACGATTGTCACGAACATACGACTTCAAATCCTGAGCGGCAGCAAACTGCTCGGCAGCAAGCTTTGCCTCCTCGGCAATCTGCTCCTTATCCGCATCGGTTGCAGCGACATCAAACTCAACATACGAAATCGTACGATAAGGAGTCTGCTTGTAGAACGACTTGTTGTTCTTGTAGTATGCCTTAATCTCTGCATCCGAAACGGTTACGAGCGAATCCGGAATCGAGTTATAGCGAGCTGCAACATAGCGACCGCCAAACGTAGCGTTCGCAGCCTTCACACCACGCTCAACCTCCAACTTGTTGGCATACGCGCTGTTGCGAATAAGAGCCATGTACTTCGTGAGCGAACGGTCGAGCTTCGTCTGCTTGTCGATAAGCGTCCACATCTTTGCTACCTGTGGATTGCTCTCTACCTGCGAAAGGAACTCGGTAACTGCCACTACATCGAACTGACCACTCTGCGGATTGGTGAAGAGCGATGCCAAAACATTCGAATGACGCTCACCTTTGAGCAATGCGGTACGCTCTGCATCCGAAATCGCAAGACCGAGCTCTTCCATACCCGGAGCAATGACGTGGTCGGAGAGCAAAGTCTGCCAAGTTGCCGAGTAGAGCTGTGCGGCCTGCTGCTCGTCATACGCCTCGCCGCCCATCTGCAACTTTACATCCTCATAAGCTGCGAGATACTCCGAATAGAGAACGTTCTCGCCATTGATTTCACCAACCTTTGGGTCCTGACCCGAGAAACCCATCTCCGTTTTGAGGGAGAGGATAAAAGCCAACAACGCACCTCCGATAACAATCGAGAGGACTACGCCGAACTTTGTTCTTAAATTGTTTAAGCTGAACATATTACTTTTGTTTTTGATTAAATTTTCGTTTTCAACCTTCAAAGGTAGTAATTTTATTCCGAATCCGTATCGTTTTCGGTCATTTTTTCACGCTCTTTATCTTCGCCAATTCAATTCGTGAGCGTGTCGTGCGCAAAATCTTGATTTGCAGACCGTCAAATTCCATCTCCGTACCCGCCGTAGGCAACTCCTCGTAGCGCGATATGATATATCCCGCCAGTGTGTCATACTCGTCGCTCTCCGGCACATCGAGTGCATACTTATCGTTCAGGTACTCAACCTCCAATCGACACGAAAAGACATACTCGCCATCGGCCGTCTGTTTCTCGATAAGTTCCGGCACATCGTGCTCATCTTCAATCTCGCCAAAAATCTGTTCCAACACATCTTCGAGCGAGATGATGCCCGCCGTACCTCCAAACTCGTCGATAACTACCGCCACATTGCTCTTGCGTTTGGTAAACTGTTCGAGCATCTGCTGCAACGGCAATGTCTCGGCAACGTAATCGACCTTCATTATCAGCTCCTCGATACTCGTCGGCGAGTTAAAGAGTTGCTTCGAATTGACATAGCCGATGATGTTGTCTATCGAGTCGCGCCAAACAAATATGCGCGAATATTTCGATTGCACGAAGCGGTCGGTGAGTTGTTCGATAGTCGTATCCTCGACATCCACCGCCTCGACATCCACACGCGAAACCATACAGTCGCGCACGCGCAAATCAGCGAAATCCAAAGCATTCTGAAACATTTTGATTTCGGTCTCCGGCTCGCTCTGCTGCTCATTGTTATTGGCATCGAGCAGACTCTCCAAATCGCTCTTATCGAACTCCTGGCTCGGTTCGACCGCCACCGGACGACGACCAAAAATACGCAACAACGCATACGAAAGCAGTGTCGTGAGGCGCGCTATCGGATAGAGCACCAAATAGAAAATATAGATTACCGGTGCAAAAAAGCGATAGTAGAAGTTCGGGTTACTACGCACGACCGACTTCGGCAGATACTCTGCAACGAAGATTACGACAATGGTCGGGATGATAGTTTCGAGCAGAAACGAGCCATTTTCGTAGATATTCGTCCACCCCAACAGGTAGGCGATGCCGCGAATGAGTTGCGACATACACATCGAATAGATAACCAGCGTAATATTATTACCAACGAGTATAGTCGTAATATACTGACCCTGATTGCGCGAAAAGAGCGTCGCAATAAAATCAAATACACGGCTCTGCTTGCGATCGATTTCGAGTTTGAGTCGGTTTTTATTCAAGAAAGCCAACTCCATACCCGAAAAGAAGGCGGAGAGCATCAGCATCAATACTATTATTATAATAGATGTAGTCATCGCGCTCGTTAGTTTTCTTCGTTTTGCAGGTTAAGTTCACCGGTTTGGAGTTTTCCATTTGAGATGTCGCTCTTTTCGCTACTTCTTATCGCAGGCGAGACGTTCATCTCCATCGGCTCGATAGTTTTAGCTTTGAGCGGATGATTTTCGAGCTTATTTTTACCGACAAACTGTGCGTTTTGAGGTTTGGACACGATGCGCGAACGAGGGCGTTGGTCCGAACTCTCGCTCGGAAATTTGCCACTCTCCGACTTGCCTATCACACCTAACCTTCCCGTCGAAGCATCACTACCCTTGTTCTCTTTCGACGACTCCTCCTTTGTTGTTTTTCGCTCTTTCATTTCGCCGCCATTCGCAACAGGTGTTGTGTCATCTATCGGAAGAGTATTTTCATCCGAAAGCGAATCCTTCGGCATAAGCATATCCTCCTCCATGAGCATCTTTCCCTTCCAGCGACGGAATTTGAGCTCCACCAACTCCTCATCCGAGTCGAAACCCTCGCAAAAGTGCGTATCGCTATCGGTTACCACCTTCGTATCGACATTCGAGTAGATGCGCTTGGTGGTCGAATCCCAAAAGAGTTGCTGTGTATAGAGTTTCGTGCCATCAAACTTATTGACCCTCACGTTACCCTTTGCCTCCCACAACTTACGATTCTCGTAGTAGATGGCATAGTTGGCTTCGAGCGTCGCATTTACCGTCATCATCGAGTCGTCTTGAAAGGTCGTAATCTTGATACCCTTTCGGAACTCGCGATACGGATCACGGCCGAGCATATAACCCTCCAACAACGGCGTCGAGAATCGATACGACTTACGACCGTTCTCCGTCACGACGATTGAGAGGTTCTCGCTCTGTTCGGTCATAATTGCATCGAGTGAACCCTCCTCCTCTTTGGGTTGCTCGCGACACGACGAAAGCAAGATAGCACTCCCTGCAAAAAGGAGTGCTACCATTGCGGATTTTATAAGACGAACGGTCGTCAAAGCCAATATTTATTTTTACTGAATGCGTGGGCGAACAGTAGTTGCAATACCGCGAGCAAAGCCGCAGTTTACAACGTACGTGTTGCCATCGTTCAACTCGTTGAAGAAACACTCCTCTTTGGTTGGGAATGCCGCACGATATGCGCTTGCGAGTTTTTTCGCGGTATCAACGTGTACGGCAGTCTCTGGCGATGCTTCGAGAAGTGGAATTGCCTTCTGCAACAGGTCGTAAGCCACCCAATACACTGCGTCGCGCGACAAGCCCGAGCAACCGCTCGCACCATTTACGTAGCACTGTGCCAAGAAGAACGGAGCCAACGCATTGTCAGGGTTGATATTCAACGCCTCACGGAACGACGAAACAGCCTCTGCATAGTGGTTGGTCGTCATTTCGAGAATACCGATACGTGCATAGAGTTTCTCACGCTCAACGGCATCAGTCTCCACTGCGAGCGACTCACGCAAGTACTGATTTGCCTTATCGAAGTTCTTCTTATTTTGGAATGCTTGTGCAAGGTACATTGCAATCTCCGACGACGGCTTCACTGCATAATACTTCTCGCCAACCACGAAGAAGAAGTCCGACTCGCAATTTGCTCGCGACAGCAGACCGAATGCCTGCGAGAGGGTCTTCTCATCGTCAGGATTATCGGCAAGTTTCTTCGAGAAGATTGCCTCGATGTTATCGCACGATGCTGCACCGCTGAGAGCAAAGCACTGCTCGAACTGCGTCTTGAACTCCTGCTGCTCGGCTGCGATATTCTCAAAGTACTTTGCATTTGCATCGTAAGCATTCACAATGGTCATTGCATCAACAACATCCGACGCATAGTCGTCGCACAAATTCTTGAAGTAGATGGCAACAAGCTCCGGATCGGCCACACCCGTTGCCGTAACCTGTGCCTCAATTGCATCCTCGAATGCGGCACGAACACCCTCGCGGTCGCCCTGGTTGTAGGTAAGGAACTCACGTGCCTTACGCTCCAACAGATACACCTTACCACGCTTTGGATGGTTCTCAAAGTGGAGCAAACGTACATCATAGAGGTAGAGCAACGAATCGACAAACATCTTCTTCTCTGCCATCGACTCGGCACGGTTAATCTTCTGCTTGTAGAGTTTCACACCGTGTACGTAGATGTTCTCGCTAGCAGCAGGACACTTTGCAAGCAGATGCTGCAAGTGAGCGGCAGCCGAGTTGAAGTTACGGTTATCAACCTCCTCTTTAAGGAACGAACTAATCATGATGTTGTCCTTACGCTCCTCCGGAGTCTCACCCCACTTTGCATAACGCGGATCGCTGAAATCCTGCTGTGCGTAAGCGGCAACGCCCGCCAACGCCATTACAGCCGACAATAAAATTTTGATTGCTTTCATAATGCTTTTATTTTTTGTTTTTGTTTTCATTAATCATACTTCGGACGAACAAACCAATAATCCTCGCCAAAGAGTGACAGACCGAGTGTCACTTTGAGGTAGTTTTGACGAATCAAGCCCACACTGTGACCCAACGCATTCTTCACCGACGCCAGCGAACCTCTGCCGCCGACCTCAACACCAACATCGATACTCGTCGAGCCGAGGAATCGCAATGGGAAACCAAAACCTGCCGTAACAGCATATTGGTTAATACCCTTTCCGCCGAATGTCTGATAGTAGTTACCGTAACGAAAACCTACACGATAGGCCACGCGGCGCATATAGTTGCGAACATCGAAACGGTTTGGCGTGAATTCGAAACCGGCCTTATATGTGTGTGTATTGGTATATTTTACATCTAAACCGCCGTCAGCAGACTCGACCAAACTGTTATCACCACCCCAATTCTGGTACTGATAGTCGAAACCTGCCGTAAATTTGTTGTCCTGATAAATAACACCCGCATTAACGCTGTGTGGCAGACGCATCTCATTACGCACATCTTTACCCGTCTGCTCGACGATGGTCGAATTGAGGTCGTTGATGATTACCGTCTTTGTCACTTTCGGATTCAACGCACCACCATAGTCGTACGTTGCACCCAATGTCAGGAGACGTTTCTCGTTGGCAATAACGCTCCACTGCAAGCCCACCTGGAACTTGAAGTTAGAGATTGCATACTCATTCAGACCGATTGTCGTAACGTAGTTACCCTGTCCCACAAAGTCGTTCGAAATGGTAGAAGCGTAATTGTGCTGGATATTTCCCCAATAGTATTTTGCAGCAATACCTATCGAGAAACCCTTGAACGGTTGCCAGCCCACGCCGAGCTTAACCTCCGTTACATCGCCGTCACCCTCATACGAGTACATCACGCGACCAATCGTTCCCCACATATCCTCACTCTCTTCGACCGAAGTCATCGAGTAACCCACACTGCCGTACGGAGCCAAACTGAGACCCAGACCCAAACCTTTTGCGAGCGGCATCTGAACTGCAATCTCTCGGAGGTTTGCCATATTCTTTGCATTCTTCGCCTGACGGAGATAGTTGCCCATCGCATCGTACTTATTCTGGCGATTACTCAAAAAGTAGCCCTCGGCACTCACATCTAAAATAAAACTCTTGCGACGCATTGCGCTATAACCTGCCGGGTTGAGCATGCTCACCATCTGCGTACTACGCCAAGCGACACCCATTCCACCCATCGAGCGGTTGATTGCGTTACCATGCGTACCGAGTTCTCCGATTCCGTACATCGTATATGGCGAGTAGGCATTCACACTCGAACTTTGTGCCGAGGCCTCAACAACCGCCGACAACGAAATAACGACCGCAAAAACAATCGTCCAAAACGCCACTCTGCTATTTCTTTTTTGCTGCATTATATTCCAAAATTCTATTTAGTCCGCTATACATCAAATTGCGACTTGCAAATATCGCATTTTTAATTCGATTAACAAAATATTCTGCGTCGCCACCGATAAAAATTATCAATATATCATCATTTTCTTTACAAAAAGTGTCGATATAACCTTTTACTTCGTAAAAAACGCCCTCCATCACACCATTTTCTATCGCCTCGACGGTCGAACGTCCCAACTCCGACGGCGCCGCTCCGAGCAACTTCGGTGAGCAGAGCGGAAGGGTTGCCGTCTTTTCGTGGAGCGACTCCATTCGCATATCCACACCCGGCGAGATGTTACCCCCAACGAAGCGACCGCAATCGACCACATCGAACGTTATTGCAGTACCTGCATCCACGATTAGCATTCTACGGTCGGCTCCATACTCTGCAACCGCACCCACGACGGCTGCCACACGGTCTGAACCTAGCGTTTCACGCGCATAATCGACCTCAATAGGCAGCGGTGTTTCGGCACACAAACAAAGAACATACGGCACCTTTGCTTCGAGCATCGCCACACTTCGGGCGGCATCGCCACGAGTAGAGGAGACAATGGCTCGCGAAGGAGCGTATCGAGCAACAAGCTCTTCAACAACCTCCGCCGTAAGATCTGCCATGATGCGCTCCTCCAAAACGGTGTTGTTTATATCCATAACGGCGATTTTATGGAAAGTATTGCCTGTATCGAGAATTAAATTTACGGTTTGCATTGTTTGTTTTTTTGGTGTCTTGTGGCTATATCGCCGTTAAAATCTTTTATTTTGACATTCCCTCTAAATCTCCCTTTGGCAAAGGGAGACTTGGTCGCTACGCTCCGATTACAGAGAAGTATTGCCGGCAAAAGAGAATTAAATTTACGGTTTGCATTGTTTATTTTTTTGGTATCTTGTGGCTATATCGCCGTTAAAATCTTCCTATATTATTTTTCCGATGTTGTACGTAACGATTTAAGCACCACTACCGCCTCTGCGACATCCGCTACGCGACGAATGGTCATAGCCAGACGACCATCGCGCTGTTTGAGCACAAAGCGGTCGGGGTGCGACGT
>JAFNYX010000102.1 GCA_017654125.1 Alistipes sp.
ATCACCTTCTTGGTCAAGCGGCGTGCCTCCTCCTCGTCGTACTGCTGCTGAGCACGCTCTACGAGCGAAACAACATCACCCATGCCGAGGATACGGTCAGCCATACGCTCAGGGTGGAAGACCTGCAAGGCATCCATCTTCTCGCCACTCGAAATGAACTTCAACGGCTTGTTTACAACCGAACGAATCGAAATCGCGGCACCACCGCGCGTATCACCGTCCAACTTTGTGAGCACAACGCCGTCGAAATCGAGACGTTCGTTGAACTCGCGAGCTGTATTTACTGCATCCTGACCGGTCATCGAATCGACTACGAAGAGCGTCTCGCTCGGATTAACTGCCGCCTTTATTGCGGTAATTTCCTGCATCATCGCCTCATCAACAGCCAAACGACCTGCCGTATCGACAATCACCACGTTGTAATTGTTGGTGCGGGCGTGCTGGATAGCGTTCTGTGCTATCTGCACCGGATTCTGATTACCCTCTTCGGTATAGACCGGAACACCGATTTGCTCGCCGAGAATCTTCAACTGGTCGATTGCCGCAGGACGATATACGTCACCGGCAACGAGCAGCACTTGACGACCCTTCTTGCTCTTGATGAACGATGCGAGTTTGCCCGAGAATGTGGTCTTACCCGAACCCTGCAAACCGGCAATGAGAATGACGGCAGGTGTGCCCTCCAAGCGGATGTCGGTTGCTGTGCCACCCATCAGTGCAGCCAACTCGTCGCGCACAATCTTTGTCATCATTTGACCCGGCTTGACTGACTTCAAAACGTCCTGACCGAGAGCCTTCTGTTTTACCTCATCGGTGAACGATTTGGCAACCTTATAGTTTACGTCGGCGTCAATCAACGCGCGGCGAATCTCTTTGAGTGTCTCGGCTACGTTAATCTCCGTAATACGACCCTCGCCTTTGAGAATTTTGAATGACCGTTCAAGTTTGTCGGTTAAATTTTCGAACATATCGTATTGTTTTTGCTGTTTACAAAATTGCGTTTACAAAATTACGCGGCGAAGATACGAAATATTTTCGTACTTTTCCGCATATGCGCTTCGTTTTGTGTAAAACCGTGATGTTATTTTACTTTTGCCATAAAACGCTCGCGACCGACAATGTAGCGAGTGTGCGTTCCTTCGCCGATTACGCCATCCTCATCGTGTGCCACAACAGAGAACGAAAGTTTACGACCATCGCGAGCCGTAAGCGTTGCCGTTGCTGATACTTTGTGTCCGATGCCGGTAGGGCGGTTGTGACAGACGGCGATTTGAGCTCCAACGCTCGTCTCGCCTTCGTCGAGTAGGGTAGCAGCAGCGAGCATCGCAGCGTTTTCCATGAGTGCAACCATTGCTGGCGTGGCAAAGACCTGCAAATCGCCCGAACCGAGCGCAAGGGCCGTGTTTGCGTCGGTTACGACGACGCTCGAAGTGTAGTATATTTCGTTATTCATAACGTAACGTATTGTTAAATCGATTAAAATTTTCACCACAAAAGTACTACTTTCCTTTTGAAACCGTTATATTTGCAGAGAGAAAAACGTATGAAAAGCAGAATTTGCATACTATTGTTGCTCGTCGGTGTAGTCGTTTCGCCACTCTCGGCGCAGCACGTCAGTCGGCGAAATCGTGGTTTTTGGCATCAGGAGTGGAGTGTCGAGAACGGCGATTCAATTCCGCTTATTCACGTAACGCCGATTCGAAAATATGCCCGTAAGCCCGATATGCGCCGTTACGCCCGCTTGGTGCGTGCCGTCAAAAAGACCTATCCGATAGCGCAGGAGGCAAAGACACTTATGGCAGCGATGGAGAAAGAGTTGCTCGCGTTGCCGAATAAAAAACAGCAAAAACTCTATATCAAAGGTGTCGAGAAACGTCTGGTGCGCGAATATACACCGGTGTTGAAAAAGATGACCTTTTTCGAGGGTAAAGTGCTCCTGAAACTTATTGACCGAGAGACCGACAATACAGCATTTCAAATTGTCAAAGAGTTTCGTGGTGGTTTTGAGGCTGGCATTTGGCAGGCGTTTGCCAAATTGTTTGGTAACGACTTGAAATTGGACTATCAACCCGATGTCCGCGATAGGCAGTTGGAGCAGGTTGTGCGCTATTACGAAAAGGGTCTATTGTAGAGAGGGTGTGCGACTCCTTTGGGCCTGTATGCGATTATTTATCCGAAAATTTTGTTTTCTTGAAAACTTTGCATTACCTTTGCCGTCGCTTACGAGCAAAGGATTGAGCTGTGGTGTAATGGTAACACAGCAGATTTTGGTTCTGTCGTTCTGGGTTCGAGTCCCGGCAGCTCAACCAAGTGTCAGCAGGTCTTTTCAGACCTGCTTTTTTATTGCAATATGCCCGAAGGACCGCCGAAATAGTTTGTTTACAATATATTATGTTGGGCGATTATAATCAGCACTACCGCTTATCATAGGCGGTAGTGCAGATATTTTGTTTATACATATCACAACTTCGGTTAAAATTAAATCAAGGTAGCCTTTGCGGGGTACATCATATTAGTTGCGAAGATTTTTTTCTTATTATTCGGTGCGTGAAATTGTAGTGAGATACGTAATGTTTTCGTATCTTTGCATAACGAAACGCTTATAGACGAACGATGCAGGGATTGTTTTGCATATTGATTTGTTGGGTGGTGGGCAATGCTGTCAGCTACCTTATTGATGGGTATGTGTCGGGCAATATTATCGGAATGTTGCTGATGTTTATATGCCTAAAATTCAAGGTGTTTAATCCGGAAGCAGTGCGTCCGGTGGCTAAATTTTTGTTGGGGACAATGGCCCTGTTTTTTGTGCCCTTCGGTGTCGGATTGATGGTGTCGTATCGTGAAATTTTGGATAACACGGCAGCTATTGTCGTTGCGACCGTTGTGAGTACAATTGCGGTTATCGTTGGTGCAGGTTGGGTGTTTCAACTTCTAAACAGGTCAAAGCGATGATAGAAACTATTATTAATTCGGATATCTTTCTACTTACACTGACTATTGCTCTGTATCTGTTGGGTGGTGCAATTTTTCGTCGTACGCATATTGTATTTATGCATCCGACATTGCTGACAGCAGCGGCTATTATTGCATTTCTATCACTACTTGATATAGATTACGCAACGTACAGAGAGGCAACATCTATAATCGATTTTGCTCTCGGCTTGGCCGTAGTGGCTCTCGGCTATCTGATGTACGAACAATCGGAGAAAATTCGGGGACGAGAAAAGGCTGTTTTTGCAGCGACTCTCGCCGGTACGGTAATCGGATTGTTGAGTGTTGTTTTGATTGCGCAAGCATTCGGCACAGAGCGCGAAATTATCACTTCGATTGCTCCAAAGTCGGTTACTGTTCCGATTGCTATCGCTGTTGCCGAGCCACGTGGTGGATTAGTTGCCGTAACGTCGGTGGTTGTATTCTGTACGGGTATTCTCGGCAGTATAATAGGACCAACCGTGTTGTCGATGTCGGGCGTAAAAGACCCATTGGCAAAAGGATTTGCGTTGGGTGCAGCATCGCACGGAATAGGTACGGCACGCGCTATTGAATTAGGCGCAATAGAGGGCGCTATGGCCGGCTTGGCAATGGCTCTTACGGGTGTGGCAACAGCCGTTTTATTCCCTATTGTAGAAAAATACTTGTACTAATTAAGTTGTTTATACACAAATAAAAAAGTCGCATCACTGCGACTTTTGCTGTTATATATTATTTGAAGTATTACTCTAAGTAATATTCGATAATGTCTGCCTTGCCTTTTAGTATAACCGATGTGTTTTCGGCCGGAATAAGGATGGCTTCGCCCTGCTTCAATGTCTCGGTACAACCATCGGTAATAACCTCTGCCGAGCCACTTACGCAGGTGTAAATTACAAACGAATCGAGTGTGTTGTAGTCACGCTCAACTACACCATCCACCTTCACTATGCCGACCGAGAAATAGTCGCACTTTACGATTGGTGCAAAGTCGTTCTGTTTTGGCTCATAGGCGCAACGGCTATTCTCTGCAGATACCGAAAAATCAATGGCGTCAATTGCTTGCGCTGTATGCAATTGTCGTGGTTTGCCATCAGTATCGACTCTGTTCCAGTCAAATATGCGATAGGTGAGATCTACCGGTTGCTGAATCTCCATCAATACGATACTGCCCGACATCGAATGCACTGTGCCGGACTTTATTAGGAATGCGTCACCCTGCTTGACCTGCACCGGCTGCAAAAGTTCGGCTACGCGACCGGTAGCTACGGCGTCAATGTACTCCTCGCGAGATATGTTTTGATCTTTGAATCCAATATAGAGCACAGCATCCGGCTCGGCCGATACGACATACCACATCTCCGTCTTGCCGCACGAGTCGTGACGCTCGGCTGCTAATTCATCGCCCGGATGAACTTGAACGGATAGACGACCTTCGCAGTTGAGTGTTTTGAGCAACAAAGGAAATGTTAAACCGAAGTGCTCGAATACAGATTCGCCGACCAAATCGCCCATATATACCTCAATGGCCTCCTGCAAGTTGTTGCCTTTCAGGAAACCGTTCGCAATTACCGATATTGAGCCATCCACGCCGGATATATCCCAACTCTCGCCGTACGTCTTCGACTTATCGACGCGAAGTCCCTGACCTCTCTTGATGTCGAGAAGTCGGGCTCCACCCCAAATGTGTTGTTTAAGTATCGGTTTAAGTTTTATTGGATACATATCTGACTATTTGAACAATGCTTCCGTCTTTGCAATAACATCTTCTGCGTCCGGTTTGAGCGAGAATACATGGCTTGGTTTGAGATACCACAACTCCTTATCCTTCGTGAATCGCTTTTCGCCACCGCCCGTAATGTTGAGCATAATAGTCGCCTTGCGATCCACTCGGCCACTCTCGATAGCCTTAATGAGTGTTGCCAATGCAATGGCCGGAGCTGGGTGTATGTCTATACCTTCGGTTTCGAGGAATAATTGAGCCGCCTTTTCTGCTTGCAAATTTGTTGCCATAAGTATATCACCATCCGTTGCTTTCAATGCATCATACAAGCCGCCACTGATTCCGTATGGCGGTTTGCGGTTGGAGAGCACCTTGGCATTGATTATCTCCACGTCACGACGAGCTCTGCCCTCTTCGTAAGGGAACAACTCGCGCGAATCCTCTCTCCATGCGTCGTACATCGGCAGGAATGGGGCATTCTGCGAAACCATCAACTTCATTACGTTGTTGCCATAGCGACCGTCTTCGATCAGACGCATATTCGCCTCCCATGCCGCAATGGCGCCCGTGCCACTGCCGACTGCCTGGAAATAGTAGTCCGGAATACGACCAATGGTTGTTACGGCAGAGAGAACAGTTGTGCCCATACCGTCACGGCGTGCAATATTTTTTGCACCACCTTCGGCGTAGAACATCGGCGACTGTAAAGCAAGGTTGCTCAAATGTATAGCATCGAAATAGTCGCCACCCTTGTCGCAAGCAATCAGTTTTACGCAGTCGTTCAACGGTGCGTCAAACCACATGGCGTCAAGATTGTCGGCCGGAATAGAAAGCAGCAATTTGATGTTGTTATCCGAACATACTTTTGCAAATGCGCGTGCCGTATTGCCGGCAGAAGCTACGACCATTACCTTGTCGCAATCCTCTGCGGTGCGAGCACAAACACTATATGCCTCTGTCTCTTTGAACGAGCATGTCGGCATTGTTGCACCAACTTCCGGAAACCATCCATTGAATGTAATATACAGATTGTCAAGACCCAATGCTTTTGCTAATGCTTTACTCTTGTATGTTACGGGAGACGACGAACACTTCAACATTCGCTTCATAGGCAACCAGTCGCGGAATTTGTACAAACCGCAATCTGTTCCATGCAATGTGAGCTGTTTTTTCGCATACGCAGCTCTAATGAGCGATGGTTTGTCGTAACCTGCATAATCAAGCGTCCAACCGCCATCTTCAAATTCTTCGCCTGTTGCTACGCAAACAAGCTTGTACTCCGTAGGGTTAAATTCGGGCATATTGTTATATCGTTTTATTTTTAATTTCGCAAAATTAGCACAGCCACCTCTTCTGCGAGTAGGTATTTATACCTAAAAGGTGTTCATACATTAGGCAAATATACATATATTTATGATATAAACCAATTCTGCCTACCCCTTTTAGTGAAAAAATGGGCTCGGAAGCGAAAAAAGAGAGATTTTTTTTGATAAAACAAAAATATTGCCTACATTTGCACCACCAAAAACAAGTTTGGCTTGTGTTGGTACGATGAATTCGTAGCTCAGCAGGTAGAGCACAACACTTTTAATGTTGGGGTCCTGGGTTCGAGCCCCAGCGAGTTCACCAGACGGCAATCTTTCGAAGGTTGTCGTCTTTTTTTGTTTTGTGCCCAACTTGCGTTGGCAGCAATAAAATAGGTTGCCAATAGTGTGCATGCCCCCTCTGCAACCTATTTTTTCTTGCGATATGCAAAGCATATCTACCACAAAACAAAACCATATCATTGTGGCTCTCACTTTTTGGGTGGGTTGCGAGGATATAATATGTTTATTTTTCAGCGGTATCCTCGCGAGGGCTACGCCCTTCGAGCCCCAGCGAGTTCACCAGACGGCA
>JAFNYX010000103.1 GCA_017654125.1 Alistipes sp.
CATAATTTCCAATCTTCGTCACGCTATCCGGAATTGTAACACTTGTCAGCGCGTCGCAATCGGAGAATGCCAAATCTCCAATCTTCGTCACGCTATCTGGGATTGTAACACTTGTCAGCGCGGAGCAAGAGTAGAATGCAAAATTTCCAATCGTCGTCACGCTATCGGGAATTGTAACACTTGTCAGCGCGCGGCAATAGCTGAATGCAGAATCTCCAATCGTCGTCATGCTATCTGGGATTGTAACATTTGTCAGCGCGTAGCAATGCTCGAATGCATAATTTCCAATCGTCGTTACGCTATCGGGGATTGTAACACTTGTCAGCGCGTCGCAAGAGTTGAATGCAGAATGTCCAATCTTCGTCACGCTATCTGGGATTGTAACACTTTTCAGCGCGTTGCAACATACGAATGCAGAATCTCCAATCGTCGTCACGCTATCTGGTATTGTAACACTTGTCAGCGCGTGGCAAGAGTAGAATGCTTCACGTCCAATCGTCGTCACGCTATCTGGGATTGTAACACTTTTCAGCGCGTGGCAATCTTGGAATGCATAATCTCCAATCGTCGTCACGCTATCTGGGATTGTATATTCGGTTAATCCGGCAGGTGCAAAAGAGTTTAATACGCCATTCACAATCCAACAACGATTATCCGCCGACGCAAATTTGCCATAGAACGCTTTCAGCGCGTCGCAACCGCCGAATGCTCCCTCTCCAATCGTCGTCACACTATCGGGAATTGTAACACTTGTCAGCGCATCGCAATTGTAGAATGCCCCCTCTCCAATCGTCGTCACACTATCGGGAATTGTAACACTTGTCAGCGCGCCGCAACCGTAGAATGCACAACCTTCAATCGTCGTCACGCTATCGGGGGTTGTAACACTTGTCAGCGCGAAGCAATACCCGAATGCAGCATATCCAATTGTCCTCACGCTATCAGGGATTGTAATACTTGTCAGCGCGGAGCAATCTATGAATGCCTTCTCTCCAATCGTCGTTACGCTATCGGGGATTGTAATACTTGTCAGCGCGTCGCAATCGTAGAATGCCCAATCTCCAATCGTCGTCACATCTCCATCAAAGGTTATTACGCCAACTCCATTTTCATAGGTGTTAGATACGATATTTGCCCCGAATGTTTGCATAGCAGTAGCATTGCTATTAAGGTTGCCACTATATGGCTCGACAACATTGCCATCAGACGAAGTGTACCAAATTTGGTTGCTTGGAATTGGCATTTCAAGCGTAGCGGATGCCATTGGCAATATATGATTGCGCTCGATAGTGATAGCATTTTCGGTAGATTTTGTTATCTCCGTACCATCGTCGCACGTTGCGGTAATGGTGATACCCTGCGTGAAGGTCTGCGGTGCAAGCACAAAGTAGAATGCAGTAGGTGTTTTGTTATTAAGAGCAATACCTTCGCCGCAGTCGAGCGTAATCTCGCGCACATAGTCTGCGTCGTCAACCAGCGTACCACCGACCTCGTCGTTGTTAGCAGCGTCGCCCAAACCATCGGCAATCAGCGAAAGCGAATAGTCGGCATAGTTAATCGTTGCCAAGCCTGCAATCTGCTCGTCGTCGTTGCCTCGCAGAGTGACTTTTGTAACCTTACCCGAACCGGTGAACTGCAACTTAATCCATCCGCAGACGCTTTTGAGCGAGAAATTGTTGCTTGTACCGGTCGAAACCATCAGGTTTGCCCCTACGCCATAACTGCCGGCCTCGTAGTGCTGCACTGCCGGAATGCGTACGGAGAGGGTCTTATCGCTCGTCGCCAAGCGATAGTCGGCATTGTAAGGATAGACAACGACCACCTCGTCGGTTACGATGGTTGGTGTTGTGGAGGTTTTGCGGATGAGCAGACCATTGCGGTCGCCAGTCTCGCCCTTGAATCGCCAGCAATCGTTGGCATCCGAGTAGTAGAAAACTGACACGAGGTCGTCCTTTGTCCATACGGTTTTACAATCGGCATCAAGTTGTACGCGCGAATCCTCGTCGAACGAAACATAGAGTTCGTCGGGCGAGGTTGGGATTTCCGGCGCAAGGTCTTGCGTCGTGTCGGTTGAGCAAGCAGCGAGAGCGGTCGCCGCGAGTGCAAAAAGGAAAAATCTTTTCATCTTATCTGTTTTTTTGTTTTTACTCTTCGATAAATTCGTCTGCCGGTCGAGCCGTCCAACCCTGCTCGGGATCGACAACCGGAATTTCGAGCGAAGCACCGAAGCCGCGCTCGGCGTGCAACGCAACGGTGTGTAGCGTTGGTGCGAGGTAGTGTTTTTGTGCGTATTTCATTGTAAATAATTGATAATCAATGAAAATCCCCCCCCCCGAATTTTTCGGGGGAGGAGGAGGTGTTTCTGGATGACAAATATACGAAAAAATATCGAAAGGTGCTCCTCGCAACACAAAAAAACATCTGCCCGCCCTTTCGGGAGAGCAGATGCTCGGTTTTCGGGGAGATATTATGGCTAAATATCCATCAAAGTTGTGACCGGTGCAATCTTTTCGAGTCGCTCGCGACCACCGATTTCAGGAATGCCGACCAAGAAGACGAACTCCTTGATACGCACGCCATACGGCTTGCCGTTGCGATAGATTGTCAGTTGTTCGAGCGAGCGTGCAACACCCTCTGCCGTGCCACCCGTAGCCAATACGTCATCGAGAATCGTCACCTCGAATACGTCGCCCGTAGGAACGCCCGCTGCGATATCGCTCAATCGGTAGTATAGTTTGTCGAAACCGTACTCCTTCTCGATTTTGACCTCAATCAAATCGCCGTCATTGAATGGTAGTTTGCCACTCTTTCGCATCGGAATAATATTCTGAACAGCACTTTCGGGGGTCGAGAGCAACGGAGCCGCAAAGAGGAATGCGCGAGCCTCCGGAGCAGCCACATTTGGTGCGGTGGTTGCCTTATTCAGTGCTTTGATAACCTCGCCGAACGCTTCGCGCGATTGGAGGAACGGTATAATGTCGATGAAGTTTATACCCTCCTTCGGGAAGTTCTTGTAGAATTTCAGTGTTTCGATCATCTCTTATCGTTTTTTTGTTTCAATGTGCAAAGATAATAAATCTTTTATAAACGCAAAAAATCTTCATTCGGCGGATTGATTGCGTTGTAATATTGCCCGAACAGCGTCGATTACAACACTTTCAGAAGTCGCTTACGATGCTGTTCAAATGCTGCATCGACCTTTTTATTGAATGCGTCGATATCGGCAGGCATCAACGTTGGATACTTGAAACGTGTTTTTACGCCGAGTGCGCGCAGTACGACATCCTTCTCCACGCGATAGTATTTGCCGTTTTTGGTATAAGCCTTGTCCATAAACTGCTTCGAGAGGTCGAACATCTCGCTGGTTGCGATGCACTTTGGCAGATGTGCGCCTGCCTCGACCCATACCGGAATCTGGAAACCTGCTACCGGATGACCTACTGTTACGTCCATGCGCGGATGTTCGCCACAAACGATGACGATACATGCGACGCTCGACGAGCGAGGTACGGTGTAGTTGGTGCAGGTATAAGGTCGCTCCGAGAGTAATACGTCGCCTCGGTCGGCACTGAAATACGAACGTGAATAACCGAAGAAGTCTTTCGACTCGAACATTCGCTTGCCCTCCATCATTGCCTCCAAACTGCGATGACGGCGCTCGGTTGTGCCGCGCTTCTCGACCGTTCCCGCAAAACTGTAATTGGTGCGGATGTCATAGCCGTGCTTGGTCTGCTCAACGTCATATTTTTTGTAGCCGTCGCTCCATACCTCGAAGTATGCCGCTGCGCCGGTCGAGTCGGCACAGCCGATGTTGCTCTGGAAGTTGGAGACGCGTTTTGTCGCCTGCAACAGTCGCTCGAACTCCTCGACCGTTGCACACTCACGCAAGGCGTCGCGCATAATCGTTCCCGCCTTCAATGCGCCGGTCTTTGTATCCGAGTCGTTGATGGGCAGATTGTGTGTATTGGTGTTGATGATGCCGAAACCGGCCGAGTTCAAGCCCGCATAGACCATCTTTGATGGTGTGTGGGCATTCACAAGAGCCGTATATGAGTACTTTCCGTCGGTGAAGTGCTCGATTTTCGAGTCGGGATTCTTCGACTGGTCGCGATGTTTCCAAAGAATGGCTCCGCCTTCGCGCGATGCACGCGGAGCAATGATTGCTGATGAACAAGCCTCTGCCGTAGCGTAGCCCATCATTGCGATAGCGATTAAAATGAGTTTGATTTTCATGTATTTATCGTATTTCGTTATAAAGCATGGAGATAGCGTATGCTGATGCACGCGAGATGATTTGCCCGCGGTCGGTTCCGCAGTCGCGTCGAACGGCAAACGTACGATGAGGTGTTGAGATACCAATCCATACCGTTCCAACAGGTTTTTCTTCTGTGCCACCACTCGGTCCGGCAATGCCCGTTGTGGAGATTCCATAGTCGGCTCCACTTACCCGGCGTATTCCCTCCGCCATTTGACAAGCGACTTGTTCCGAGACAGCGCCGAACTGCTCGATGACGCGTTCATCAACTTCCAAAACGCTACATTTAGAACTGTTGCTATATGTCACCGCTCCGCACATAAAGTATCCCGAAGCACCTGCTTGTGCCGTAAAGAGCGATGCGATGCGACCGCCCGTACAGCTTTCGGCTACGGCCAATCGCTCGCCGCGTTCGAGCAGTAGTCGATGTACGAGTTGTTCGACCGTTGCATCCTCAAATCCGACGATGTTGTCCGGAATTATGGTGTGCAGTTTTTCAAATTCGTTCTCTATCGTGCGACTTATGCTTTCGCCATCTACCTCGTATGCCGACAGGCGCAGACGAACGATGTTCGGTGCAGGCAGATACGCCAGGTGCAACTCCTCGGGAAGAGCATCTTCCCATGCGGCGATACGCTCGGCAAGAATCGACTCGGCGATGCCCGCAGTGATGAGTGTGCGGTGGACTATTTGGCGCAACGCGAAGCGCTTTTTTAGTCGTGGCATAACCTCATCTTCAATGAGATGCACCATCTCGAACGGTACCCCCGGAAGCGATACGACGACTTTGCCCTCATACTCGAACCACATTCCCGGAGCCGTTCCGTGTGCGTTGTGCAATACGGTGCAGAGTGTTGGGACCATCGCCTGACTGCGGTTGAGTTCATTGAAAGCGATTCCGCGACGCGCAAGCAATGTGCGAATATGTTCCGCTTCGCGTTCGTCGTAACGCATTTCGGATGCGAAATATCGTGCAAGCGTATGTTTTGTGATGTCGTCTTTCGTTGGGCCTAAACCTCCTGTGATGATTACCACATCGCTCTGTGCTATGGCGCGGTCGAGCGTTTGGGTGATTTGCTCGGCACTGTCGCCAATGGATGTGCGCTCGCAGACGACGATACCTGCGGCGTTGAGTTGTTGCGAGAGGTAGCGCGAGTTGGTGTCGAGAATCTGACCTATCAAAATCTCGTCGCCAATGGTTATGATTGTTGCTTTCATCGTATGTGTGAGTTATTTGCTCACCGACTCATCAATGAGCGAACGACAAATATCGGAAGGGAACGATGCGCCGTTATAGACATATCCCGTATAGACCTGAACAAGAGTTGCTCCGGCATCGAGCATCGCACGCACATCCTCCGGTGTCATCAATCCACCGACACCGATTATCGGATATGTACCCTTCGAACGCTCGTGGATGCGTTGTACCACCTCGATTGCTCGCTTGGTGAGTGGCGCACCACTGATGGCTCCTGCTCCGTAACGTTTCATCTGCTCGACACTCGTCTTTAAGCCTTGTGCGCGAGTGGTTGCGTTGGTTGCAACGATACCGTCGAGAGGTGTGTCAATCATAATGTCGGTCATCATATCGACATCCTCGTTCGAGAGGTCTGGTGATATTTTCAGTAGTATCGGGCGATACTGATTCTGTCCGCGACGAAAGTCGAAGAGTGGTTCGATAATCTCCATAATGCTCTCGCGAGTTCGCGGAACATATTGCTTGAAGGTCGTATTGTAACTTACGTTTACCGTAAAGTAATCGACATATTGATACAGATTGCGGAATACGCGCAGATAGTCCGACGGAGCGTTTTCCGGCGGAGTGACGGTGTTTTTGCCGATGTTGCAGCCGATAATAATGTTGCCGTGCGAGTGGCGCAGATTCGAAATAACACGCTCCAATCCCTTGCTTGCCAGACCTATGCGGTTGAGGATGGCGCTGTCGTCGCCGATGCGGAATACGCGAGGTTTTGGGTTGCCCGGTTGTGCAAGTGGTGTGACGGTGCCGATTTCGACAAAACCAAAGCCGAGCGCATCCAACTCGCGGAAAATCTCGCCATTTCGGTCGAAACCTGCCGCAACGCCTATCGGATTACGGAATTTGAGACCAAAAACTTCGCGCTCCAACGATGGGTGTTCGACCGAATAGAGCTTGCGCATAAACCACTTTGCTCCGGGTATGCGACCCACTATGCGCAACATCATAACTGTCGCGTTGTGAGCCCTTTCGGCTCCAATGACGGGTGTTAGAAATCTTAACAGTCCTCCCATAATCCCTTCTCTTTACTCCGCAAAGATATAAAAAATCCCGAATAATTCGCTAAAAATACTCATTGCGATAGTCGTACTCGTTGCGCAGTTGCTCGAATCGGTCGGGCGACTCTTTGAGTCGGCGCGTCTCTGTCGCAAGGTCGCAGTACGACTCAATAGTGTGGCACATCTCCGACCACTCGATAGGTTTGCGCTCGCTCGGAGTGACCTGTGGCGGATACCAACCGATGAGCGGCATTCCGAAGAACGAAGCAACGGCACGTACCGACATTGCCGTAGCATTGGCCTTGCCCTGTCGCGAGTATCCGGCGATGTGCGACGTTGCAACCATTGCCTTGTCGAGCACCTTGCGGTCGATATCGGGTTCTCCCTCCCAAACATCCAATATGCAGCGAATATGTTCGGAGCGTAACGCATCGGTCTTTACGACCTCGCCACGCGAGGCGTTTATCAGCGTTGCTCCTTCGCGCATCATGGCAATCTGCTCCGAGCCAATCATTCCACGTGTTTTGTTGTCCAGCGGTACGTGAAGAGTTACAATGTCTGCTTCGCGCATCACATCTTCGAGCTCGACAAATCCGAGATGTTCTCTCTTCTCGCGCGGAGGGTCACAGCAGATGGTTCGAAATCCCCATGCCTCGGCATACTCCTTTACAAGACGGCCGACATTGCCTACGCCGACAATGCCGAGCGTGCGTTCCTGTGGCGTAAATCCATCCGTTCGGGCGAGCATCGCCAATGCTGCTGCCACCCATTGCAGGACGCCTGCCGAATTGCAGCCGGCGGCTGTCGTAACGATAATTCCGGCCCGACGGCAATACCGCAGGTCGATATGGTCGAATCCGATGGTTGCCGTCGCAATGAGTTTTACCTCCGAGCCATCGAGCAGTTGGGCGTTGCAACGCGTGCGAGTGCGAATAATGAGTGCATCCGCATCGCGCACTGCATCGGCCGAAATTTGGTCTCCATCCATATATACCACTTCGGCATACGGCTCTAAAACATCTGCGAGAAATGGTATTGCACGGTCTGCTACAATCTTCATCTGTGTACTTTTTTGTGAAATGATTGCTAAAAACATACAAATATAGCGATTATCATTGGTTTGTGGGTCGAGTTTTCCGATTATTTTGTTATTTTTGTGGCAGAAAAACAGAGAAAGCGATGGATATAATGGATATAAACATTTTTCGTCATTTGGGTCTCGGTGGCAGTGATGATGGTGGCGGCTACTATTTTCGCGATGCTGTGTCGTCGGACGAGGGTTCGGTGGTGATTGTTTCGGCGCCTTGGGCTGTAACTTCTGCCGTGGGCGAAGGAGCTTCGTATGCACCGGATGCGATAATTGATGCCTCGCTGTCGATAGGGTTGTATGACAACTCGACGGGAGTCTCGATTGAGGGTCGAGTGGCTACGGCAGAGATAGATTACGATATTCAAGAGTCTTCGCAACAACTCGGTTCGGATGCCGATAAGGTGCTTTCGCATATTGAGGATGGTGGTTCGATTTCGGGCGACTTCTTTGGTCGTAAACTTGCACGCATTAATACCGGTTTTCGTCATATGCACGCCAGCGTAGCTCGCGATGTGGCTCGCTATGCTGCTGCGGGAAAGGTTGTGGGCGTAGTTGGTGGCGACCATTCGGTAGCGTTTGGAGCCGTTCGTGCTCTTTCGGAGCGTTATGAAGGAATGGGTGTGTTGTTTCTGGATGCACATTGCGATATGGGCGGCGATAGCCGTATTTTCGACTATTCGCATCGTTCGATAGCGCGTAACATATTGGAGGAGATTCCTGCTGTATCTCACCTTACGATGGTCGGCGTTCGTGACTGCGCGGAACGCGACGTGCAAGAGATACGGGAGCATGATCGCACCTCGCTCTTCCTTGCCGAAGAGTTGGCTGCGGCGCGCTTCGTTGGTCGCACGTGGAAGGAGTGTTGTTCGGATATGGTTGCAACGTTGCCACACGAGGTGTATGTGTCGTTGGATGTGGATGTACTCTCGCCGGAGTGCTGCCCGAATACGGTGCGACCGGTTGCGGGCGGATTGTCGTTCGATGAGGTGACCTTCCTCTTGGGTGAAATCGTTTCGTCGGGCAGACGTATCGTTGGTTTCGACTTGACGGAGATTGTTCCAAAATTGCAGGCAGGCATCGATGCTATTGTCGGTGCACGAATGTTGGCAAAACTATGTGCTGTATCGATTAAAGGTTTGGAAAATAGATAAATAACTTGCGAGATATATGTTGAAAAAAATATTTGGTTGGGCTGTTGTTGCAGCGATGTTCGGCGGGATGCTGATGGGCTGTAAGAGTAGCAGCAATAAATTGGAGAACGAAACCGATTCGCTTTCGTATGTGATTGGCCTTAATGTGGGCCAGGCGTTGATGCGTATGGATTCGACGCTTAATGTCGAAGCCGTATGTATGGCAATAAAGGATGTTTATGCAGCGCGACCGCTTATAACGATGAGCGATGCTCGCGATTACTATCTCGGTCAGAAGGTGTATTTTGTTCACGAAAAGGCTATGGCCTATCAGGAACAGTTTCTTGCCGACCTCGCCAAGCGCGACCGCTCGTTTGTTCGTACGCGTAGTGGCGTGACCTACAAAATCGAGAAATTGGGCGACCAAAATATTTCGTCGCTTTCGTCGCGTGACACGGTGCGTATCGCCTATACGATTCGTGACGATGCGGGCAAGTTGATTTGCGAGATGGATACGTTGCGTTGTTCGTATCGTGATTTGCTTATCGGTCTGCGCGATGTGGTACGTATTGCCGGTAGTGGTGGCGAGTTTGAGGCGTGGCTGCCTTCGAAGGAGGCATACGGCTCGGCCGGTGACGAAGAGTTGGGTATTGCGCCACATCAACTGCTCAACTATCGTGTGAGTGTAATCGATATTGAATATCGACATCGCAGATAGGCGCAAAAAGTGTCTGAAAAGTCGGATTTTTAGGCTTTGATAACTAATATTTGTAAAAATATGGTTTTCAGCAGAAATTTTTATACCTTTGCTCCGCAAAAAAAGAAAGCAAACAAATAACCAAAAAATAACAGATTGAAAATGAAAAAGATTCTTATCGCCGCAATCGTATGTGTAGCGGCATTGAGCGCTTGCAACAATAAGAGTGCAAGCAACATTACCAAGGGTAATGCGTCGCAGATGGATACTCTTTCGTACTATCTCGGTGCAAACATCGGTCAGGGTGTTTCGAGCCAGATGAGCGAGATTCCGTTCGACTATACCATCATGGAGAAGGGTGTTTCGGATGGTGCTTTCGAGCGTTCTAAGCAGACTCAGGAGCAGGCCGTAGAGTTGCTTCGCGACTATTTCACTAACCGTTTGCCAATGCGTCATACGGAGAACACCAAGATTGAGGCAGATTCGACTTCCGAGCAGGAGCTTCTTCCACTCTTCGCAACGAAGGAGGAGTGCGATAGCGTTTCGTATGCTTTTGGTAACGATATTGGTTGCAACCTTCGTTCGAGCAAGTTGCCTTTGCAGGTAGTTTGGGTAATCAAGGGTTTGCAGGATGGTCGCAATCCTGAGGTTGAGTTGGATAATGCAACTATTCAGGAGTACTTGCGCAACTACTTTACCGTTGTTCGCCCTGCATTGGCAGCAGAGGAGTCGGCTGCTTGGTTGGCAAAGATGGAGAAGAAGTCGGGCGTGAAGAAGACCGAGAGCGGTTTGCTCTACAAAGTCGTTAAAGCGGGTGATATGTCGTTGGCAGCAACCGACGACCGTGATATTGTGAAGGTTCACTACACCGGTCGTTTGCAGGACGGTACCATCTTCGATACTTCGAAGTTCGAGAACCGCACAAAGGAGCAGCAGGATCAGATGCGTGAGTGGGAGCCAAACTTGTTCGACGAGAATGGTAACCTTATCGAGGAGAATCCGGTAGAGTTCCCGTTGAACCGCGTAATCAAGGGTTGGACTGAGGGTATGAAGCTCGTTGGTCCTGGTGGTAAGATTATCCTTTACATCCCATCGGAGTTGGCGTATGGCGAGCGTGGCGCAGGTCGCGATATCGGCCCTAACGCAGCGTTGGAGTTCGAGGTTGAGCTTATCGAGGTTAAGCCTTACGAGGAACCTGCACCAGCAGAGGAGTCGGGAGAGGCACCAGCAGAGACTCCGGCCGAGTAATTACCTCCGAAGAGTTTAGATAAAATTACAGCCGACGTCGTAAGATGTCGGCTGTAATTGTTTTTTGTTGTGACGTGGTACAATACAATAGATATGTTACCATGAAAGCGTTTGAAATGATGGTTGCTATTGCTCTATTGCGCGGTCGAGGACATTGGCTATAATGTCGGCATATACTGCGCGTCCGCATTCAGCAACAGATGTTATGCCACGCGAATCGACGTACATCAACTCATCAAGTTCGTCCAACTCTTCGCGCAACAATTCACGTACGATAACCTCTCCGCTACGTAGCCGTTGGCAAAGAGCAAGCAACTGTTCTGTATATACGTCACCGAGTGTCGGTGCAAAGATGATTTGACGACCCTTGATTGCTATCGGCGTGCAGCCGTCGATGCTCTTCACTTGTCCTTTGTAGTCGATTGTCACGGGAATGGCACTGCGGCCTTCGCCGTTGTGCCTTGGCGAGTTTACAATACGACGCAGATGCTCGACCAACTCTGCAAAAGCACTTGTCGGTGCGCCGGCAAACGGTATCGGCTCCTCCGTGACGTGGGCTATGGGACGTATGGCGCGTAATCCGAAACGACCGTAGTACGATGTTTCGACAACGTGTAGCGAGTAGTGCCCCGCACTATACACGCGCAATTCGATGATATGGCAAGCCGTTGGCGAATAATGCTCCGAACGCAACAGATGGTCGATTTCTTGCACAATCTGTCGTGCGTCCACATGTACACATTCGCCGTAGAGTTCATCGGCAACGTATGCGAGCAGCCGTGTGTGCTCTTCGACGTGTTGCGCACGAAAACCCTCGGTGCGTATGCGTTGTCGGAGATACGGTTTGCCGAAGTGGCGGTATCTCTCGTTTGCGCGTCCGTTTATATATATGGTATCAGCCATTGGTTATGGTTGTCCGTTTTTGTGCGTGAGTTATGTGGCGAAATATCTTTACGAGAATATC
The DNA here is from genome assembly GCA_017654125.1 of Alistipes sp. Lineage (GTDB taxonomy): Bacteria > Bacteroidota > Bacteroidia > Bacteroidales > Rikenellaceae > Alistipes. The sequence continues at coordinate 11,641 of JAFNYX010000103.1, forward strand.
TTCAACAGCAATTCGCGTAGCAATTCGCCGTCGCTCTTACCTCCCGTGTCGATTCCTTTGCTCTTGCCGTCGTATTCGCGCAACAGGCCGAGTATCTCGAAGACCTTGCGGTTGTTCCATCGCGCGGAGTATTGTTTTAGGTCGCGTAGCGCGTATATATTACCCGACCGCAAATGCCCGAGCAGTTCTGTGTCGCTCGGAAATGGAATGCGGCGAAACTTTTCGCGCCAACGCAGATAGTTTACGATAAATATCTCTCGGAATGTACCGAATAGTGCCATTATGGTAAGCAATAGTGGATACTCCTTTGGGTTGCGTGATAGATGGTCGGCGATGGTCATCGCGCGCTTAATGTCTTGAACAGCAACGGCTCTGCATAGCTCGAAATTGTTAAACTCCTTTGAAATGCCGATGTATGTTTCGATGTCGGATGCCGTAATACGGCGTCTGTCCTCGGGGAGCGAAACGAGCAGTTTCGAGAGTTCGTTGCTTGTGCGCGAAATGTCGCACCCAAGGTGATTTACAAGCAACTCGACGCACGACGGGTCGATTTCGAGCCCCTTTGTGCGAACAAATCCACCCAACCAATCCTTTATTTCGTAGTCGCGTGGACGTACCGACTCGAATACTGTTCCGTTTGCCAAACAACTCTTGTAGAGAGCCTGACGTTTATCGGCACTCTTCTCCTTGTAACAGATAACCAAAATGGTTGTAGGTAGAGGGTTGGCAGTGTATGTTGCCAGTAACTCCGGTTTAGGGAGCTGTTGTGCCTCCTTGACGATAATAACCTCGTATCCGCCCATCATCGGAATCTGTCGGCAGTAACTTGCTACCGTTCCGCCATCCGTGTCGCGGCCGTAGAGTGTAATTTGGTTGAACGAACGCTCGGCCTCGTTGAGGATGCCGTTCGTGAGTTTGTCGCACAGTACGTCAATGAAATACGGTTCTTCGCCCATCAATAGATATACGGGCGAAAATCGACGAGCGTCTATCTCGCTACACAGGCGGCGAAACTCCGCCTCGCTATCCTTAAATCTTGCCGTACTCTTTGCCATTGCTTGTCGTGTGATAAGTGTGGTTATAGTGTCTCTTTTACAATCTTCAAAATGCGCTCAGTGCGGTCGTTGATGCGGAAACGTTCGTCCGTACGACGACCTACAACCCATGCGATTTCACCATCCGACTCCAATACGAATTGACGGTTGCGCTGTGTTGGTGAAACCTTGCAGTCGGTAAGATAGTCGCCCACCTTCTTGCGACCACACATTCCGAACGGAATAAACGAGTCGCCCTCGCGCCAACGGCGCAATGTGAGAGGGTAGCGTAACTTCTGCTCGTCGAGGAAAGCCACCTCTGGCGGAGCATTGTACTCCGATACGTTGTCGATATCGGTGTGTGTGTAGTATAGTACCGAGTTGCCGCAATAGCTGCGCAGATCGTGTTCGCCGACCTCCATTACGCACTCGTCCTGTTCGTCGATATGCTCTATTGCAATATCTCCTCGGTCGATGTACGCCACATAATCGCGCGAATAGAATCGCTGACCGGTGTGGCCTGCCGAGAGTGCTTTACAGAGCCCGTCCACCACATCGCCCTTGAAACCATACGACGAATTGAGTATGGCGTATATTACGAAATCGCGCGGAAAATCACCGTCGATACGCTCCGTGTGGATACGCTCCTCGCCATCGCGCACCTCGATACACTGCTCCTTGATTTTCGTAATGGCCGCATCGATGAAACGTTGTGCATCGGTTAAGCGATAGAGATTTCCGCGCATTAGGGCGGTGAACGTCGGGTTTATCTCTCGAATCATTGGTACGAGTCCCAAACGAATCTTATTACGCAGGTATTTCTTTGAGCGGTTAGACGAATCCTCTCGGAACGGAATTTTGTGCGTGACGGCATACTCCAAAATCTCTTTACGCGAAGCGAAGAGTAGTGGTCGTATGATGTTGCCTCGTTGGTGATGGATGCCCGTCAAGCCACGCAGACCTGTTCCGCGTAGCAAGTTGATGAAAAAGGTCTCTATCGAGTCATCGACGTGGTGGGCAATGGCGATTACCGTATATCCATGCTCGTGGCACAACTCGTCAAACCAGTCGTATCGCAGACGGCGCGCTGCCATCTCCATCGACTCGCCCGTGCGCTCCATCTCCTCTGTGGTGTTGAAGCGTTTGTTGTATATCGGAACTCCGAGACGCTCCGCCTCGCGACGTACGGCCTGTTCATCCTCGTCGCTCTCCTCGCCACGCAGGCAGAAGTTGCAGTGGGCAACACCTATGTTGTAGCCCGACTGCGCGAAGAGCGAGAGCATAACCATCGAATCGACACCACCCGATACGGTAAGCAGTATGCGGTCGTTGTGCGAAAATAGGTTGTGTCGCTCGTTGTAGCGCTCGAAATTTTGCAGCAATATATCGTTTGTCATACCTCTCTCTGAATCTCTTTCGTCACTCTGTTTTAGGGTGTTGTGGTAAACGTTACCCCGACCCCTATCCACGTTTTTATAAAATATTGACCTCCGTGTCGATTTCTATACCGAAACGTTCGTGCACCGTGCGCTGTACCTTGCGTGCAAGTGCAAGCACCTCGCCACCATTGGCTCCTCCCGTATTGATTAGCACCAACGCTTGACGCGGATGTACGCCGACGTGTCCCTCAGTATAGCCCTTCAATCCGGCGCGGTCGATAAGCCAGCCGGCTGCAAGTTTTACGCGTTTGGAATCTGCTGCCGGATAGTGCGGCATGTCGGGATACTCGGCGAGAAGTTGCTCGGCGCACTCGCGCTCCACAATCGGATTTTTGAAGAAACTGCCGGCATTGCCCGTCACTGCCGTATCGGGCAGTTTTGTGCGTCGGATGGAGCATATCGCATCGCGAATGTTGCGTAGATTGGCTCCGCCTCGCCTCTCGACCTCTTTTGCTACATCGCCGTAGTGTAGGTCGGGTGCGGCTTGCTTTTGAAGCACAAAATCGACACTTACGATTATGACGCGACCTTTAAGTGCGTGCTTGAAGATACTTTCGCGGTAACCAAAATCGCACTCTATGGCTGAAAGTGAGTCGAAAGTGCGCTCATCCGTGCGGAATATGTTCACTCGCTCGATAATATCTTTCGCCTCTCGGCCGTATGCTCCGATGTTTTGTACGGGTGCGGCTCCGATTTTGCCCGGAATAAGCGAGAGGTTTTCTGCACCCCATAATTCGTGCTCCACACACCACTCAACGAAGTCATCCCACTCGACACCCGCCCCGACGCGTACCCGTACGCATTGTTCGTCCTCGCTCGTAATCTCTGTTGTGAGGTTACAAGGTGCAATGAGTGTCATATCTGCATCTCGCGTGAAGAGGATGTTGTTGCCGCCGCCGAGAGCCATCCATTCGCCCTTCGTGTGGTGGTCGAAAATCTCGATGAGCTCCTCCGGAGAGTCGAACTCGATGAGTCGTTTGGCACGTTGGCACACGTGAAAACTGTTGCGCGATGTGATATCGGCGTTGTCGAATATGCGAATCATTGTTTTGGGTTGTTTCGCGGTAAAACTTCTTTTTTACGCGGTAAAGATACTAAATTGTTTGGACTTTTGGTGCTGTAATTCGATTAAATCGTCGGCGGAGGGAAAAAGTCGGAAAATATTGCTCAAAATTGAATAATTTTGTTTAACTTTGATAGATTTTGATGGAGTGTGATGGATTCTTGTGCAAAGAGAGAAAAAATACCAACTATATAAAAACCTTAAAATTTATGTTTAACGAAAAAGATTTAGAACAGATTCGCCGTCACTCGCTCACCGTAGAGCAGGTCGAACAGCAGATTGAAAATTTCCGTCGCGGATTCCCGTCGCTCGGGGTTGTTGCGGCTGCTTCGCCGGAGGATGGCGTGAAAGTGCTCTCGAAGGAGGAGTGCGAGCGTGCTGCGGCGTTGTATGACGAGCGTCGTAACGAGCTATCGGTCGTTAAGTTTGTTCCTGCATCGGGCGCTGCAACCCGTATGTTTAAGGAGTTGTTCGAGTTTGTGAACGAGGATAAGCGAGGCAAGGGTATAGATGTGTTGTTGAATAATATTGAGCATTTTGCATTCTATCCCGAATTGAAATCGGTTGTTGCCGATTTTGCGGACGATAAGGCGGTGGTTTCGGCTATCGTTGGCAAGGGCTTGGAGTATGGCGCAAAGCCGAAGGGTTTGGTGACATTCCACGCCTATGAGGATGGCGCGCGTAAGCCGGTCGAGGAGCACCTTGTTGAGGCGGCTCTCTATGGAAGCGCAAACGGTGTGGCTCGTCTGCACTTTACTGTTTCGCCGGAGCATGAAGAGGCGTTTCGCGCACTGCTTGCGGAGAAGGTTGCCGCCTACGAGCAGAAGTATGGCGTGCGCTACGATATCACCTTCTCGCAGCAGCGTCCTTCGACTGACACCATCGCGGTTAATCCGGATAATACACCGTTCCGTACCGATGCGGGCGAGCTGTTGTTCCGCCCTGCGGGTCACGGCGCATTGCTCTCTAATTTGAATGATATTGACGCCGATATAATTTTTGTGAAGAATATCGACAACGTGACGACCGATGCTCTGCGTGCTGATACGGTGCTCTATAAGAAGGCTCTCGCGGGTATGTTGCTCGGCGTGCAGGAGCAGGCGTTTGCTTATCTGCGTGCTCTGCGTGCCGGTGAGGCGGATTTGGCTCTGGTTGCTGAGTTTGTTGAGAAGTCGCTCTGCGTGAAGTTGCCGGAGGGTGGTGCGGATGCTGCTTTGTTGGAGCGTCTGCTTGATCGCCCGATTCGTTTGTGCGGTATGGTGCGCAATGAGGGTGAGCCTGGCGGAGGTCCGTTCTGGGTGGCTAATGCCGATGGAACGCAGACGTTGCAAATCGCCGAGTCGAGCCAGATTTCTGCCGAAGATATGCACCTGATGAAGAATGCGACGCACTTCAATCCGGTGGATTTGGTTTGCGGTGTGAAGCGTGCTGATGGCTCGAAGTTCGATTTGTTGCAATATACCGACCCTGCTACGGGCTTTATTTCGTCGAAGTCGAGTGGTGGCCGCGACCTGCGTGCGCAGGAGTTGCCGGGTCTGTGGAACGGTGCGATGGCGGATTGGAGTACGATTTTTGTCGATGTTCCGATTTCAACATTCTCGCCTGTGAAGGTCGTACAGGATTTGTTGCGCCCGCAGCACTCGTAGATTGTAAGCGAATGATTGTGAATAATCGGCGTCTGGCGTTTGTCGGATGCCGATTATTGTTTTTTGGAGGAGGTGTTGTTGATTGTGAAATCAACAGCGTTAGAAAAAGAGTTAAATGCGTCTTAATGAACAGCAAGTGGGCCGTTGTAGATGTGGAAAATTATGCGAAAAATATTTGAAACGTAGTATGTGTGAAAATGGCTTGTTTTTCAGAGAAAAAAACCGTATCTTTGCGCCGTTTTTGCGGGTGAACGTGTGCCCGCACGTGAAAGGTGTAGGATAAGTTGCTGTGCAAAAGCGATTTTAATAGGATAAAACATAAAATCATATACAAAAAACAACCGATTATGGAAAACAAACTCAAAGAACTGACCGATCGCCTCTATGGTGAGGGATTGGAGAAGGGTCGTGTTGAGGCCGACCGTTTGGTGGCTGATGCCAAGGCGCAGGCAGCGAAGATTCTTGCTGACGCAGAGGCAGAGGCAGCCCGTATCGTAAAGCAGGCAGAGACCAAGGCAGCCGATACGGCAAAGAATTCGATGACCGAGATTTCGCTTGCAGGTAAGCAGGCGTTGGCAACTATCAAGAACGAGATTGCAGAGGCAATCGTTGCAAAGAGTGTTGGCGCAGGTGTAAAGCAGGCAACCGTAGATGCAACGTTCGTTAAGTCGATGTTGCTCTGCGTTGCAAAGAATTGGAACAGCGATGGCTCGAAGGCTGATTTGAAGGCGCTTCTTCCGGCTGCGCTCGAAGCGGAGTTCTCGAAGTTGTTCGAGCAGTCGGCGAAAGAGCTGCTTGCAGCGGGCGTTGAGGTTGGCTACTCGTCAGATGTTCGTACCGGCTTCAAGGTAGGTGAGAAGGATGGTGGTTATTATATCGCTTTTACCGACGAGAGTTTTGCTGCGCTCATGCAGGAGTATCTTCGTGAAAAGGTTTCCCAGTTGCTCTTTTAGTTATGTTCGCAAATAATTATTATACACTCGTAGCCGGCTTCCGTGAATATGCCCTCGATGCCGAAACAAAGGGTTTCGATATCGAGCAGATATTGACGGATGTTGAGGAGTCGCTCTCCGCGAAGGATTGGCGAGAGGTGCAACTCCTGTTTGCCTACTACGATTGCGAAAATCTCGTGGCTCTGCGTAACGGTGGTGCTTCGCATAATCGTCTGGGTCGTCTTTCGTCCGACGAACTTGCGGAGGAGCTTCTGCGCCCGACACATTTGCCAGAGCATATCTCGTGCGTGTTGCGTGCATATGCGCAACCCGATGGCGAGGATGCCGAGACGGTAGATGTCGAGCAACCATTTGCAGCATCGCTTTTTGCCGGCTATTATGCAGAGTGTGCCACAAGCGCATCGCGCTTCCTGCGCGAATGGGCCGAGGCCGACCGTACGTTGCGTAACGTGACGGCAGCCATCGTGGCTCGCGAGCGTGGTTTAGCTGTCGATACGGTTACCGTAGGCGGCGGTGAGATTGTTGAGCAGTTGCACCGTAGTTCGGCTGCCGATTTTGGTTTGCGTGGCGAGTTGCAGTATGTCGATTCGCTCATCGCGGCTGTCGGTGACGAAAGCAATCTTCTTGAAAAGGAGCGTAAAATCGACCTGATTCGTTGGTCGATAGCTTCGGAACTCTCGCAGTTCGACTATTTCGATCTGAATGCCGTTATGTGCTATCTTGTGAAGGTTTGTATCGTTGCTCGTTGGAGTGCGCTCGACCGTAAGACGGGTCGCGTGATGTTCGAGCGTCTGATGGCAGAATTGGACGGTAAGGAGTTGGTTGGAAAATTATAAAAAACAAAATATTTGATGAAAACAACAGGAAAAGTTAGCGGTATCATCTCTAACATCGTAATCGTTAAGGCGGACGGAGCTGTCGGCCAGAACGAGATTTGCTATGTTTATTGCGGTGATACACGCATGATGGCGGAGGTCATCAAGGTTATAGGCGACGATGCCTATGTACAGGTTTACGACTCGACTCGTGGTCTGAAAATCGGCGACCGCGTAGAGTTCGAGGGCCACATGCTTCAAGCGACACTCGCTCCGGGTCTTTTGTCGCGCAACTATGACGGTTTGCAGAACGACTTGGAGAAGATGGACGGTCTGTTCATCAACCGTGGTTCGATTACCGAGCCGCTTGATTTCGAGTGCAAGTGGTCGTTCAAGCCGCTGGCAAAGGCTGGCGATAAGGTTTCGGCAGCGTCGTGGCTTGGCGAAGTGCAGGAGCAGTGGATTGCCCACAAGATTATGGTTCCGTTCGTAATGAATGGCAACTATACGGTAAAGAGTGTAGCCGAGGCGGGCGAGTATAAGATTACCGATACGATTGCCGTTTTGACGGATGTTGACGGTAACGAGTATCCGGTTACTATGGTGCAGAAGTGGCCTGTGAAGCAGCCGGTACGTTGTTTTACCGAGAAGCCGCGTCCGTCGAAGGTTATGGAGACGGGTGTTCGTGCAATCGACACCTTCAACCCATTGGCAGAGGGTGGTACGGGCTTTATTCCTGGTCCGTTCGGTGCAGGTAAGACCGTGTTGCAGCACGCCATTTCGAAGCAGGCTGAGGCCGACGTTATCATCATCGTTGCGTGCGGTGAGCGTGCAAACGAGGTTGTGGAGATTTTTAAGGAGTTTCCGGAGTTGGTGGACCCTCGTACGGGCCACAAACTTATGGAGCGTACCATCATTATCTGTAACACGTCGAATATGCCGGTTGCAGCGCGTGAGGCTTCGGTCTATACGGGTATGACTATCGGTGAGTACTATCGCTCGATGGGTCTGCGAGTGTTGGTTATGGCGGACTCGACTTCGCGTTGGGCACAGGCGTTGCGTGAGATGTCGAACCGTTTGGAGGAGCTTCCTGGTCAGGACGCCTTCCCTATGGACTTGTCGGCAATCATCTCGAACTTCTATGCTCGTGCAGGTTTGGTGAAGTTGAACAATGGTGCTACGGGTTCGGTAACATTCCTCGGAACAGTATCGCCTGCGGGTGGTAACCTCAAAGAGCCTGTGAC
>JAFNYX010000104.1 GCA_017654125.1 Alistipes sp.
CAGCCGCGTCTACACCCGACTGCTTGACATCGTAAATCGACTTGCCGATAACAATTATGGCAACCAACATAACGAATACGTACAACAGCAAGTAAATCTTCCTATATTTCTCATTCATAACTCACACTCTCTTAAAAAATTCTACATATAAGTACAACGCTGACGACGTTCGCGCAACTCCATACGGGCTATCTCCTGCTTCGAGCGCACGCGCACGCGCCAATATTTATAGATACAGAAGAGCCACACCGCCCACATCGAGGCCGACCACATACTCGCGCGGCACATATCCTCCCAACTGTTATCCTCTCCCACATAGTAAAGAATAAACGGCAAAACACTCCATGTAAGGGATATCAATCCAACCGACCAACTCGCCCTACCCCATCGTGAACGCGGACAAAGGTCGTGGAAGTAGAGGTAGATACCATAAAGCATACACGCAGCCGCAACGAGCAACATATAGTCTCGAATGTGTTCTCCATAAGGTATTTTCTCAAAGAGTTTATCCACCACATCCGGCGAAACGAACAGTATTGTCGCTACCGCAGTAACAACATCTGCCCACTTAAACTTGCCGTCATCCGGAGTCGGATAGCGATGCCACCGGCCTCTGCCAAAGAGTCGAAAACGAGCCATTTTAATCCTAGGTTTCATCTGCCACGCCATTTGAGGTTTTACGTTGTTTTGCACGAGGTCTGCGTCCACTACGACGCAGAGCCTCGGCAATTATCCATTGCAGCTGACCGTTGGTGCTACGAAACTCATCGGCCGCCCACTGCTCGATGGCATCCATCGTCTCGGCGTCGATACGCAACACAAAACTGCGAGTATTATTCTCCTTTGCTGCCATAGCGAGAAACTATTTTTAATGGTGCAAAGTACCCGTATTAACCACCGGTTGTGCCGCCTCGTCTGCGCAAAGTACTACAAGCAGATTGCTGACCATAGCAGCCTTTCGCTCCTCGTCAAGTTCGACAACCTCTTCGGTCGAAAGACGCTCCAACGCAATCTTAACCATAGAAACAGCACCCTCGACAATCTTCTCGCGTGCCGAAATGATGGCATCCGCCTGCTGGCGACGCAACATTGCAGCAGCAATCTCCGGAGCATAGGCCAGATAGTTCAGACGCGCCTCCATAACCTCGATGCCGGCCATCGCAAGGCGATCGTTAAGTTCGTCTGTCAGGCGATCGTTAATCTCGTCGCCACCCGAACGCAGAGTAATCTCATCCGACGCATTGTTCGAATTTTCGTCATAAGCATACATGCCTGCGACCTGACGCAATGCCGAGTCGGACTGCACAGCAACGAAGTTTTCGAGAATATTCATACGCGTCGTCGAACTTGTCGTAAGCGTACCTGCATCAACCGGAGCATCAATCTCGAATACGGCCTTATACGCGCCATCGCTCTTAATCTTCCATACCAGCACCAAACCGATAAGAATCGGATTACCTGCCTTATCATTCACTTTAATTGGATCAACATTGAGGTTGCGTGCACGAAGTGAGAGTTTCTTGGCACTCATCAGCGGATTAATCCACCAAAAGCCCGTATCATAGAACGTACCGCGATAGTTGCCGAAGAAGAGCAATACGCGCGCCTCGTTCGGCTCCAACATTAAGTAACCGCACGCCATAAACAGAGCAGCAACGACAAGCGCCACGCCACCAATAAATAGCAATGTGCAAAAATCGTCGTACGAGAATAACTCCACGAACGCCCACACGCCCGCAGCCAAAACTGCCAGATTCAAAACAATGGCTAGAAAACCATTCATTTTCCAACCCGAATAAACATAATTCTTTGTTTCCATAACACTAACTATTTGTTTTAAGGTTTCTAAAAGTAATATCATTTTGATATCACAAAGATATACACAAACTAAACTATTCTCCAAATATTTTCTCTATTTTTTTCGCAAAAACACAAAAAAAATATGTCGGACCGCAAAAACAGCCCGACATACCTATATTATAAAGGATATTCAACCCTCGGTAGAAGCACGTCTTACCACACCTCACCTACGGTATATACCGGCGGAGCAGCCAACTCGTACTCTTGTCCCG
>JAFNYX010000105.1 GCA_017654125.1 Alistipes sp.
GAGCGATTTGAGTGTTTTTCCACTCTCGGTCGTAACCCATTCGCTCTCTGGAAGCTGCATCTTGTCGTCGGTGTAGAGCGCGCAGATTACATACTCGTTGCGTAGCAACTCTAACACGGCAGGGTCGCTCCATACGCGTGCCTCCATTTCACGACAATTTACGCAACCGTGTCCCGTAAAGTCGATAAAAATCGGCTTGCCAACTTCGGCAGCGTATTGCTCCGCCTCTGTCAAGTCGAAAAATCCATTCAGCCCGTGCGGAAGATGCAATACGTCGCTGTATTTTGCCGTACTGACCTTCACTGCGTTTTCATTGCTGTGAGCTGCCGCAACATTAGCGGTCATCACAAAATCCTGCGACGAGAGAGGAGGTAGGTAGCCCGATAATTTGCTGAGCGGTGCGCCCCACATACCCGGAATCAAATATACGACGAACGAGAATACGCCTATGGCCAACGCCAAACGACCAACGCCGATGTGCGTCATCTCGTTATCATGTGCAAAGCGCAACTTGCCGAGCAAATAGAATCCGAGCATTGTGAATACAACAATCCATATTGCAAGATATACCTCGCGGTCGAGAATTCCCCAGTGATATACTTGGTCGGCAACGCTGAGGAACTTGAAACCGAGAGCAACCTCCACGAAACCGAGTACAACCTTTACGGAGTTTAGCCATCCGCCACTCTTTGGCAGTTTTTTGAGCATTGCCGGGAAGAATGCAAAAAGTGTAAACGGCAGAGCGAATGCCATCGAGAATGCGAGCATCGTCAGAATCGGATTCCAGAACTCGCCCGAGGTCGATTTAATCAGCACAGAGCCGACAATCGGGCCCGTACACGAGAACGATACGAGAACAAGCGTCAGTGCCATAAAGAAGATACCTGCAATACCGCCCTTGTCCGACTGTGCGTCGCTCTTGTTCACGAGCCAGCTCGGCAACGTAATCTCGAATGCGCCGAAGAACGATGCGGCAAAAACCATAAAGATTACGAAGAAAAGAATGTTTGGTATCCAGTGTGTAGCAAGCCAGTTGAAGATGTCGGCCGTCACCGCGTCACCGCCCAAAATGCGGGTAATGAGGATGATGGCTGCAATTGGCAGCGTGTAGAGCAGAATGATGAACAGACCGTACAACGAAGCGTTCAAGCGACCCTGTGCAGGCGTTGTGCTGCTTTTCATAAAGAACGATACGGTCATCGGTACCATTGGGAATACGCATGGGGTAAGCAGTGCTGCAAAACCCCATAAAATCGCCTCGATAATCAATCCCCACAACGAACGGTTGCCCGCAGCATCCTTTACGCCTTCGGCTTTTATTTCAGACTCTTTTGCTTCGCCTTCGGCTTTTATTTCAGACTCTTTTGCTTCGGTTTCTACACCTGCAATAGTAAATTCGATTTCCTCCTCGGTCGGAGCCGTGCATGCACCCTCCGTACAAGATTGATAACTTACCACGACCTTTACTTTGCCGCCTTGTTCGTTTGCAGTTACATCTTGCTCGAATATGGCTTCGTGCTCATATTCGCCATATTCGCCGAAAAATTCGTCCGACACCTGCTTGGCTGTCGATATGGCGCGAGTCTCGCCATTGAGTGAGATGCCGTCGTCTGCCGTGAATGTAAAAGCTGTCGGCGAGAAAGGGTGTTTGCTGTCGTAGATGTGCCAATCCTTGTCGATTTGTGCCTTGATGACGAGCGTGTAGTTACCGTTACCGTTATCGGTAACCGATTGGCTCCAATGAACGTGTACCTCCTCTTGCGCCGATACGGCAAATGCCGCGATGGCGGATGCGAAGAGCAATACGGTTTTTAGTATAAAATTTCGCATTTTTATTATTTTTTTGTACGTTAATACAATATTTAACGTGCGAAGATAGTTATTATTTCGGAAATTCGTGCAAAAAAGTACAACGTAAGTTTTTCGGACGATTGTGTGGAATGTGTGTTGTAATGTTTGAAAACTCGCATTTTGTGTAAAAAGTTTGCAAATGTCCGAAAAACTACATTATATTTGTGAAAAATTTGGCTGTTATGAGTGAAAACAAGTTATTTCCGTACAGAATCGGCAGTGTGCCAGAGAATGGCGGCGTGGAGTTTGTGGAGTGTAGCGGGGCGATAATGGCACATATCCTCCAACTCTCCAAAGTTGTTGATAAAGAGATGAAACACCCTGCCAAATGGGGTCAATTCATTGCTCTGTTGTGTGCTCGTGGTGAGGTCTCTTTTTCATCGCACCTTACAGATTATTCGCTGACCGAAAACTCGCTATTTATTGCTCCCTCGGCATTGTTGCAATTTAAGTCTTGCACGGAGGATTGCGAGGTGTATATTGTCACATTTAACGAGCAGTTTGCCGCCGATATGCATATCGATTTCCGTGTTGTTTTGCCGGTGCTTTCGTCATTGCGCAATAATAATGTGGTGCTGACTCTCCCGGCGGATACTGTCGATAACATCAAACATAAGTTTTTGCAACTCCATAGCGAGTATCTTTCGAATAGCGAGCTCTCGCCTACGGTTGCTTTTTATCGTGCGCAGGCACTCCGCCATATATATGCGGCGTTCATCTTCTCCTTGTGCGAGGTTGTCGTAAATCGCGCATCTGTTCAGCAGCCTATTGCTGTCAAGGATCGCACGTCGGAGTATTTTGAGCGTTTGTTGCGTTTGCTCGAAGAGCATTACAAGACGGAGCGCAGTGTCGAATTTTACGCCGACAAGATGAACCTTACGCCGAAACATCTTTCGCGCGTTGTTCGTAACTTCTCGGGCAAGTCAGTGCATCAGTGGATTGACGATTTCGTTGTTCTCGAAATAAAGAATCTGCTCAAACATTCGGATATGAGTATTCAGCAAATCTCTTACGAATTGCACTTTCCGAATCCGTCGTTTATGGGACAGTACTTTAAGCGTATTACAGGAAAAACTCCGGGCGAATATCGTCGCGAAATATAGTCGGGCGCATTGCGTTCTCGGTATCGGTAGGGCACTCTTTCGGGGGTGCTCTTTTTTGTTGTCGTTTTCATGGTTTTTTGGTTTTAATGTAAAAAAAACAGCAAAAACGAATCTTTTTTGAAAAAAAGATGAAAAAAGTGTCTTTAATTAAAAATTTATTTTTAACTTTGAAATCGGAAATAATATTTTTTAACCTAAAACATATCAGTAATGAAAAAAGTCTACTTATTTATGGGCGTGGCATTGAGCATGTTAGCCCTGGGCTGTAACCCTGATCCTGTTGGTGGTGATGATCCAATCATCATTCCTGACGGCGATGTAGCTGTTACAATCAACGCAACTCTTCCTACCGGAGAATGGGCAGAGGGAGATGTTGTTGCAATCAACAATTTGCCGGCACCTGCTGTTGAGGCAGAGCAGGCTGGTAAGCAAACTGCATCGTTCCTCGTTTACGATATCGAGGCACCGGTAGTTTTGGTTACCCCTGCTGACCTTCTTTCGGGTCTTAACACAATCAAGGTTCCTTCGGTTCAGTCGTACGTGGCTGATGGTTACGATCGTTCGGTTTACGGTATGTACGGCGTTGCAACCGAGTTGCTCCCTGTTGATGGCGATGAGAAGAACTTGACGGCAAACGTTACTTTGAACGAGATTTTCGGTGTTGTATCGCTTCCGTTGACTCTCGATTCTGCTGCTACGGGTGAGGTTGCAATCAACAAGTTGTCGCTCACTTCGCTTTCGGGTGCTCCGCTCAGCGGTGTTTGGTCGGCAAGCGTTTCGAATGGTGAGGCTGGTCCGGTTATCGGTTTGAAGGCTGAGGAAGTTGCTGCAACTACCGACCTCGTTAGCGAGGATGGCGTTGCTATCTCGACTGCTGCTCCGGTTGCTTTCAACTTCGTAGTTCCTGCTGGCGTTTACGCTGGTGGTTTCGAGGTTGTTGTTTCGGATGTTGATGGCCACAACTTCATTTTCATTCTTTCGGATGACGTAACCGTTGAGCCAGGTGCAACCGTAGAGCTCGCTCCATCGGTATTTACCGTTATTGAGAAGGCTCCTGCAACCTTGACCGTAACTATCGGTGAGACCGGTATTGTATGGCAGGAGGGTGATGCAGTTGTTGTAAACAACGAGCTTTCGACCAACGAGGTAGCTGCTAGCGAGGTTGGTACTCAGACTGCACAGTTCTCGTTCGAGGCAGTTGCTTATCCTTATTCGGTATTCTATCCGGCAGAGCTCTATACGACTTCGGGTTCGTTGCGTTTCTACGACGAGCAGCCACTCGTTGCTAACGGCTACGATCATTCGTTGCTCGCTATGGCTGGTTACTCGAACACGACCGAGGTAACTCTCCACAACCTTTGCGGTTTGGTAACGATTCCGTTCACCAACAAGTACGAGGGTGAAACCATCCTCTTGGAGAAGATCGAGGTTGCTTCTGTTGAGGGTGATCCTATCGCAGGTAAATACCATATTAATTATAGAACGGGCAAGGTTGAGGTTGTAAGCGGCAAGAGCGCTTTGACCCTCACTAATGGTACTTCTGAGGAGGGCTTTATCGCTATCGCTCCGGAGGAGACCGTAAATATCACGTTCGTTGTTCCTAACGGTACTGTTCGCAATGGTTTGAAGCTGAACGTATATTCGAGCGTAGGTATTTTGGAGAACTTGCAGGTATTCAAGACCGGTCTCGATGTACGTGGCGGTCAGGAGACCGTTGCTGATGCACACGTATATCAGGAGGTTAAGATTGATGCTATCCGTACTCCGGAGGAGCTTCTCGACTTCGCTAAGTGTGTAAATATGGGTCGTTATAAGAAGTTTGTTAACGAGAATGGTGAGGTTGTTCTCGGCAACGATATCGATATGAGCACTCTTACCGAGTGGGTACCTGTCGTAGGTCCGGTTAGCTCGGAGACTGGTCTTAACACCGGTTTCGACGGTATCTTTAATGGTCAGGGCTTCTCGATTACCAACTGGGTTACCACTCAGCCGCTCTTCGGTTACCTCGGTGTGGGCGCAACCGTTAAGAACTTGGTTATCGCTAACTCGTGCGGTCTCGTTATTCCTGAGGTATCGCCTTACACGCTCGATGGCAAGCCAACCAGCAACTTGTGCTTCGGTTTCGTTGTTGCATCGAACATGGCAGGTAACGTTGAGAACGTTATCAACAATGCAGACGTAATGTGTAACTGTCCGGACGATACTCTCGCACAGTCGCGTGCAGCTATCGTAGGTTATACTGCTATCGGTGGTAACATCCGCAACTGTATCAACAATGGTGATGTAACGTTCGAGCTCTCGAACCACACCGCACAGACCGGTTATATCGGTACTGTATCGGGTCGCTTCCAGTCGAGCGCAGATACTGCAACTTGCGGTTTGTTCGATTGTGAGAACCACGGTAAGCTTACCATCACCCTCACGAACGATAACACGAAGAACTTCTACATCGGTGGTGTGACCGGTTCGTCGAACTCGTACACTATCACCAGTGGTTGTAAGAACTATGGTGATGTAACCTTCAACGCTCTTACGAACTCGGCAGCTTTGGTTGCAATGGGTGGTGTGACCGGTTACTCGGCAGGTGAGATGATCAACTGCTACAACGAGGGTAACATTTCGCACATCAGTGCAGGTTACTTGAAGGGTGCTTGTATCGCAGGTATTACCCCTTACCAGAACGCTCCTATGTCGGGTTGTGTAAACAAGGGTAACATTTATAGCACTGGTACGATGTTCAATGGCCGTAACACGATGGGTAGCATCGATAGCAACAACGCTACTTCGACTCCTGCTCCAGCAACTTGCGGTGTCGTAGCATACTGCTACAAGGCAACTGTTGACAATTGCGAGAACTACGGTACTATTACTTACGATTTGACCGCAGCTGATGGTTCGGGTACTTCGGGCCGTACGCTCGTAGCTGGTGTCGTAGGTGGATCGTGGGGTGATGTAACCAACTGTAAGAACTACGGTGAGATCAACCACTCGCAGAAGTACACGACGACTCAGCCAAACCACTTGTCCTATATTGGTGGTGTTGTAGGTTCGGACTACTATCCAAAGAGCCAGAGCGAGTCGAATATCGTTGATTGCGTAAACGAGGGTAATATCAACTATCATAACGACGTTGGTACTTCGAACTCGGCAGTTGGTGGTATCGTAGGTTGGCCAGGTAAGGAGTCGGCTTGTACGAACGTAACCGAGCGTTGCGTAAACAAGGGTAATATCACTGTATCGGGTGCCGGTAAGGTTCGTCTTGGTGGTATCCAGGGTGGTTCGGGTATTATCGTTGACTGCTCGAACAGTGGTTCGATTGTCATTAATTCGACCAACTCGGGTTCGGTTTACGGTGGTGTAGCCGGTTTCCACTCGGGAGCATATCGTCTTTTGGGTTCGACCAATACTGGTGACGTTGTTGCTAACTGCGCTATTTCTGCCGGTGGTATCGGTGGTTTGATGGGTAACATCGGTAATGCGGCACACGCAGCGGGTCTGATTGCAAACAATACTGTTAAGTGTTTGGTTCGCTCGGTAGAGGGTACTTGCGGTGTAGGTATGATCGTAGGTCACTTCAATGGTAATACTAAGGAGATTCACTTTGGTGACGCATCGGCTCCTATCAAGGTTGGTGGTACGCTCCAGATTGGTGACAACGTAGTTACTATCGACGCATCGAATGTAAATGACCCAGCAGTTCTTGCATGTGGTTGTAAGAACTATAGTGCAACTATGCACCTCTTCTCGACAGTTTTGGCAGACTAAATCGTTAGCCAACGAGATAATCCACTCGGCATCGGGCATCGCGCTCGATGCCGAGTTGTTTTTTTGGGGGGGCGGATGGATTCTTAATTCATTCCATACCTATATATAAAATATATATCTATAATAAGAGTTTTGTCGGTCTGTTTGTGCCTTGTGAGCTCCTCTAAAAAAATCATTCGTAAATTGCTGACATTTAACAAGGTGTAGAAAATGGCCTAAAATATGTCAAAAAAA
>JAFNYX010000106.1 GCA_017654125.1 Alistipes sp.
GTTCAGCAGAGTTATCCTGATGCTAAAATCTTGAAGATTGAGCGCGATCGTAACACTACGGAACTGACACTTCAAACCCCGTCGCATCGTGTTGAGTTGAAGTTCGACTCGCAAAACCGCCTGATAGATATAGACGATTAGGCGATTGCTTAAATGTTTGATACAGTAAAAGTCCACCTAAATCAGCAAATTGGGTGGATTTTTTTGTTGTATGATGCGAGGGTGTATTCTGTGGGACTGTTTTAAACTGTATAGAATACAAAAGAATTGTGTGGAAATTGAAAAAATGTACCGTAAATCTCAATAATAAGAGAATATTTTTTCATATCTTTGTGGTGTATTATGGCATAAATATTCTTGCAGGTCCGCAAAGGCGATTGTGTAACGAAAATAATTAATAAAACAAGATATCAGATTATGGCAGAAGTGGTTATTATGCCGAAGCAGGGTCAATCGGTTGAGAGTTGTATCCTGACGGAGTTTAAGAAGAGGAAGGGCGACAAGGTTGCCGTTGGTGATGTGCTGTTCGCTTACGAGACCGATAAGGCCTCGTTTGAGGAGGAGTCGAAGGCGGAGGGTGTGGTGCTCGAAGTATTCTTCAATGAGGGCGACGAAATTCCGTGTCTAACCAATGTGATGGTCATCGGTGCCGAAGGAGAGAACGCAGAGGAGTTCCGTCCGGGCGGCAGTGCTCCGGTGGCTACGGCAGTTGAAACCAAAGCCGAAGAGCTGACTACGGATGCCGTTGCGAAGGAAGAGACGACACTGATTGTGGCTCCGAATGCTGTTGCAACCCCGGGTTGCGGTGTGTCACCACGTGCGCGTCGCCTCGCAGAGAAGGAGGCGGTAAACCTTGCGGGGGTTGCAGGCTCGGGTCCTAACGGTCGCATTATCGAGCGAGATGTTAAAGCTGCCATCGAAGAGTCGGCAAAGATGACTCCGCTCGCAAAAGCTGTTGCTAGGCAGACGGGAGCTATTGCCCCGGAGCGAGGTACGGGCCTTGCCGGTACGGCAAAGGGTGCGGATATGGCGATGTTAAAGAGTGTGGTTGGCGCATCCGATAGTGAGATTAAGCCAATTTCGAATATGCGTAAGATTATCGCCAAGGCGATGCACGCATCGTTGCAGAACTCGGCACAGCTTACCCATCATCTTTCGGCCGACGCTCGTCGCATCATGGAGTTGCGTAAAAGAGTTAAGAAGGCGGTCGAGTCGGGAGAGTTGGCAACGAACATTACGCTCAACGATTTGGTTTGCTTTGCGGTTATTAAGGCACTCAAACAGTTCCCGAACGTCAATGCACACTTCCTCGGCGATTCGGTACGTCTCTTCAAGAAGGTGCACCTTGGTTTGGCGGTCGATACCGAGCGCGGTTTGATGGTACCTGCCGTACGCAATGCCGATGAACTATCTATTGTCGAACTTGCAAGCCGATTGAAGGAGGTTGCCACAGCATGTAAGAAGGGTTCGATTGATCCCGATTTGTTGTCGAGCGAGGCGGCGTCGTTCACTGTGTCAAATCTAGGTAACTACGGTGTCGAAATCTTTACACCGGTCATCAATCTGCCACAGAGTGCCATACTTGGTGTCAACACCATTGTTCCACGGCCGAAGGATATCGGCGGTGGTGTCTATGCGTTCGTTCCGCATATTGGTTTGAGTTTGACCTACGATCATCGCGCATTGGATGGCGGCGAGGCGACTCGCTTCTTGAAGCAGATAGCAATCGAGATTGAAAACCTCGAAATTGAGTTTTAGAAATTAAAAAATAAAGACTATGATAGATTTAGCAATTATTGGCGGCGGACCTGCCGGATATGTGGCTGCCGAGAGAGCCGGTCACAAAGGCCTCAAAGTTGTTTTGTTCGAGAAACGCGAGTTGGGTGGTGTCTGCTTGAACGAGGGTTGTATTCCAACCAAGACACTGCTTTACAGTGCAAAGGTTTATGATACGGCTACGCATGGCGACAAATACGGCGTCTTTGCAGAGGGAGCAACGTTTGACTTCGGTAAGATTGTGGAGCGCAAGAATCGCGTTGTGCGCCGTTTGGTCGGTGGTGTCGGTGCCAAGATGAAAGCAAACGGCGTGCAGGTCGTTAAGGGCAATGCCGTAATTGAGGGTCGCAGTGCAGAGGGCATCAAGATTGTGTGCGAGGGCGAGACATTCCTTGCGGCCAATCTGCTCGTATGTACCGGTTCGGAGGCATTTGTTCCGCCGATTCCTGGTTTGAAGGAGGCTGGCGATGTGATTTTGACCAATCGCGAAATCCTTGCACTCAAAGAACAACCGAAGAGTTTGGTTATCATCGGTGGCGGCGTCATCGGAATGGAGTTCGCAAGTTTTTACAACTCGCTCGGTACGCAGGTGACGGTAGTCGAGATGTTGCCGGAGATTCTGGGTGGTTTGGACAAAGAGTTGAGCGCGATGTTGCGCGGTATGTATGCAAAGAAGGGCGTGGCGTTCAACCTCTCGTGTAAAGTTACGAAAATCGACGGACACACCGTAACATACGTCGATAGCGAGGGCGCAGAGCATACGGTCGAGGGCGACAAGATTTTGGTCAGCGTCGGTCGTCGTCCCGTAACAGCGGGCTTCGGTTTGGAGTCGTTGGGTGTGGAACTGCACAGAGGCGGTATCAAGGTCGATGAGAAGATGCGTACCAACGTTCCGGGCGTATATGCTGCGGGCGACGTTACAGGCTTCTCGTTGTTGGCACATACGGCCAGCCGCGAGGGCGAGGTTGTGGTGAACAATCTGACAGGCCGCGAGGACGTTATGCGTTACAACGCCATTCCTGGCGTGGTCTATACCAATCCGGAGATTAGCGGTGTCGGTCTTACGGAGGAGACGGCCAAAGCCAAAGGCATAGCCTACAAAGTGGCTACACTGCCAATGGCCTATGCGGGTCGTTTTGTTGCCGAAAATGAGGGCGGCAACGGTGTGTGCAAGGTGCTCGTCGGCGAAAAATACGGCGAAGTGCTGGGTGTATATATGCTTGGTAATCCGTCGAGTGAGATGATTTACGGTGCGTGTATGTCCATCGAGGCGGAACTCACGCTCAAAGAGCTGGAAGAGGTGGTATTCCCTCATCCAACCGTATCGGAAATCTTCAAGGAGACTGCATTCGCCATCGAATAACCCGCAAAAACGAAGAATAAATAGAGTAGAAAAATAAAAAACGAAAAAATATGCCAAAGTCATTATTTGTAGATCCCGTTGAGTTGCGACAGCCGGGAGAAATCACCTTCGCTCCGATTCCTGTAAATCAGTACAATAAGAGCATTAAAGAGGAGTTGGCCGAGAAGAACTTCTCGAACGAAGACCTCAAACGCATCTATCGTGATATGTTCATCATCCGCGAGTTCGAAACCATGCTGAATCTGGTTAAGACCACAGGCGGTTACAATGGTGTAGAGTATAATAATCCGGGCCCTGCTCACCTTTCGATGGGTCAGGAGGCGGCAGCCGTAGGTATGGCCTATATGCTCGATACCGATGACTTCATCTTCGGCTCGCACCGCAGTCACGGCGAGATTCTTGCCAAGGGTCTGCGTTCGATTGAAATTCTTCCGGAGGAGGAGTTGCAGCGTGTGATGGAGGAGTTCTGGGGAGGTGCTACATTGGAGGTTGCCAAGAAAGGCTTCAAGGGTGGCTCGACAAAAGATTTGGGTGTGTGCTTCCTGCTCTATGGCGCAATGGCCGAGATTTTTGCCCGCATAACGGGTTTCAATAAGGGCTTGGGCGGCAGTATGCACACGTTCTTTACCCCATTCGGTATCTATCCGAACAACGCTATCGTAGGCGGTAGCGGCAGTATTGCTGTCGGCGCCGCACTCTATAAGAAGGTGAATCGCAAGAAGGGTATTGTCGTTGCCAACCTGGGCGATGGCGCACTTGGTCGCGGTCCGGTTATGGAGGGTATGACATTTGCGTCGATGGACCAGTTTACCCGTCTTTGGGAGGGCGATATGAAGGGAGGTCTTCCTGTGCTGTTCAGCATTATGGACAACCAATATGCAATGGGTGGACAGACTCGCGGTGAGACGGAAGGTTACAACTTCGCCGCGCGTATTGCAGCCGGCTTCAACGTCGATGCGATGCACGCCGAGCGCGTGGATGGCTACAATCCGCTGGCGGTCATCGACGGCTTCCGTCGCAAGAAGGCGTTGCTCGAAGAGAAGAAGGGTCCGGCACTGCTCGATATCGTAACATATCGTTACAGTGGCCACTCGCCATCCGATGCATCGACCTACCGCACGCCAGAGGAGGTTAAAGCATGGGAGGATATCGATTGTATCAAGTGCTTTGGCGAGCGACTCATTGAAGCGGGAGTTGCCACGCAGCAGGAGTTGGATGCGATTGTTGCAGAGATGAAGAGCGTTATCTTCGAGATGTATAAGTTGGCAATCGACGAGCAACTTTCGCCACGCATGGACCTCACGAAGAATACCGAGCAGTTGGGCGAGATGATGTTCTCGAACGGTAGCGTGGATTCTATGAGCGATGCTACGCCTGACGTAAATCATCCGATGGAGGAGAATCCGCGAGTCAAGCAACTTGCAACCAAGGAGCGTTTTGCCTTTGACAAGGATGGCAAGCCGTTCTCGAAGATGAAGACGTTTGGTCTGCGTGATGGTCTGTTCGAGGCAATCATCGACCGTTTCTATAAAGATGCTTCGCTTGTTGCGTACGGTGAGGAGAACCGCGATTGGGGCGGCGCGTTTGCCGTTTACAGAGGTTTGACCGAGGCGTTGCCTTACCACAGACTCTTCAACTCGCCAATTTCCGAGGCGGCTATCATCGGTACGGCTATCGGCTACGCAATGTGTGGCGGTCGTGTAATTCCGGAGATTATGTATTGCGACTTCCTCGGTTGCTGTGGCGATGAGGTGTTCAACCAATTGCCGAAATGGCAGGCGATGAGTGGCAATATCCTGAAAATGCCGGTTGTTGTTCGTGTATCGGTGGGTAGTAAGTATGGCGCACAGCACTCGCAAGATTGGACATCGCTTTGTACGCACATCCCGGGCTTGAAGGTCGTATTCCCGGTAACGCCGTACGATGCAAAGGGCTTGATGAATGCAGCATTGCAGGGTACCGACCCGGTAATCTTCTTCGAGAGCCAGCGCATCTACGACATCGGCGAACAGTTCCACGAGGGCGGTGTGCCTAAGGAGTACTACGAAATTCCGATTGGCGAGCCGGATGTTAAGCGTGAGGGTAGCGACGTGACAATCCTCACAATCGGTGCCACGCTTTATCGCGCACTCAAAGCAGCCGACATCTTCAAGGAGAAGTACGGCATCAGCGCCGAGGTAATTGACGCCCGTTCGCTCGTTCCGTTCAACTACGAAAAGGTGCTCGCATCGGTTAAGAAGACCGGCAAGATTATCATCGCCGGTGATGCTACGGCGCGTGGCTCGTTCCTTAACGACCTTGCAGCAAACATTACCACCATGGCGTTCGACTACCTGGATGCCGCACCGGTCGTATTGGGTTCGCGCAACTGGATTACCCCTTGCCACGAGTTGGAGGAGGCATTCTTCCCGCAACCACAGTGGTTTGTGGATGCCTATCACGAGAAGATCGCTCCGATTGCCGGCTACGTGCCCGTATGCAATATGACGGATGCGGAGATGGTGCGTCGTGCAAAGGAGGGTATCTAACGAGATAAAACATAAGTGATGAAACAGATAGAACAACTCATCGAAATATCGCGTAAATATGGCTCCGACAGTCGCTATGTGATAGCCGGTGGCGGAAATACATCTTACAAGGATGACAAACAGTTGTGGGTTAAGGCAAGTGGTCATGCGCTTGCCACCATCACTGAGGAGGGCTTTGCTGTGCTGGACAGAGTGCGACTCAACGCAATCTCGACCAATCGATACAGCGATGATTCTGATGTAGCCGAACGTCAGGTGGCGTGCGATCTTGCGGCAGCATGCCTCAATAAAGGGGCCCGTCCGTCGGTCGAAACATCGCTACACAACGCTATGAGTGCACGATTTGTTGTGCATCTCCATCCGAGCCTTGTCTGTGGTCTTGTGTCGAGCATGAATGCCGAGTCGGAGTGCGCGCGCTTGTTTGGTGACAAAGCACTCTATGTGCCGTATGCAGACCCCGGATATGCGCTCTATAAGCGCGTGTCGGAGAGCATTGCGGCATACGAGGCAACGCATGGTTGCGAGCCGAAGGTTGTTCTGTTGCAGAATCACGGCATATTTGTCGGTGCAGATTCGACCGCAGAGATTGAGCAGATTTACGATGAGGTGTTTGCCACCATCGAACAGGCCGTTCGGGAGCCGCTGCCGGAGGGCGAGGTCTCGGTGTGCGACTGCGTAAGCGAGGTTGTTCCAGCCCTTCGAATGATGCTTAGCCGAGGTGACGATGTCAAGACGCTGAAAGTAACCACCTCTCCACTTGTGCAGTGGTTCTCCGAGAGTGAAACGAATTTTGCGAAGGTCGCTGCGCCATTCTCGCCCGACGGAATCATCTATTGTCGCTCGAAATATCTCTACATTGCAGCCGATACGACGGAGGCGATTCTGGCAAAAGCCGAGCAGGAAATCGAAGAATTTAATGCTACGCACGGCTATATGCCGAAGGTGGTTGTCATGAAGGGTGTCGGTCTGATTGCTGTCGGTGCGAATGCCAAGGAGTGTGGCATCATAACAGATGTTTTTACAGATGCGATGAAGGTTGCATGGTTGGCACAATCGTTTGGCGGCGAGCACCCTATGAGTGCCGAGCAGATTCGCTACGTCGATAATTGGGAGGCGCATCGTCCGAACTTCAAGAGTGCTTACCCGGGTCGCGTTGAGAACAAAATCTTTATCATTACGGGCGCAGCCCAGGGCTTCGGCGAGGGTATTGCCAAGTGCTTGATGGGCGAAGGCGCAAATATCGTCGTAGCCGACTTGAACGAACAAACGGGCAACAAAACAGTCTCGGAGCTGAACGCCGTAGCAAAGTCGAATCGTGCAACGTTTGTAAAGACGGATGTTTCCGATTTGGACAATCTCAATGCACTGATTAAGAGTACGGTTTGCGCGTTTGGAGGTCTTGATGTCTTTGTCTGCAATGCCGGTATTGTACGTGCCGGAGGTATTGAGACAATGACACCCGAAAACTTTGAACTCGTTACGCGAATCAACTATAACGCCTACTTCTATTGCGTGAAGGTTGCGAGTCGTGTAATGAAACTCCAAAATCGTTATTCGGAAGAGAATTGGGGCGATATTATTCAAATAAATTCCAAGAGCGGACTTCGTGGTTCGAAGGCTAATTTTACCTATGCAGGCAGCAAGTTCGGTGGCATAGGACTGACACAATCCTTTGCGTTGGAGTTGGCTCCGGAACGCATTAAGGTCAATTCAATCTGCCCGGGCAATTTCTACGACGGCCCGCTGTGGAGCGATCCGGTGAATGGCTTGTTTCTGCAATATCTGAATGCGGGTAAGATTCCGGGAGCAAAGACAGTCGAGGATGTCCGCGAGTACTACATCTCGCAAGCACCTATGCGCAAGGGTTGCTCGCCATCGGATGTCTGCAAGGCAGTGCTGTATCTTGTCGAGCAGACATGCGAGACGGGTCAGGCTCTCCCGATTACGGGCGGACAGGTTATGCTCAATTAATAGGAGAAAAGATTTTCGATAAATCGGATACGAGCGACGTGAGGCGGTAGTCTCTCGTCGCTTCGTGCAAAAGTAGAGAATGAAGATTCTTTTTAGCGAATATAGACGAGCCGAGCAGAATTTGGCACTCGAACAGCAACTCGTCGCCGGTTCGGAGTCGGTCGTATTGCTCTACGTCAATGAACCGACGGTCGTTGTCGGTCGCAATCAAACCATCGAGGCGGAGGTCGATTGCGACTATTGCCGTGCGCACGATATTGATGTTGTGCGCCGTGCTTCTGGCGGAGGTGCGGTGTATCACGACGCTGGCAATCTCAACTACGCCATCATTTGTGACGGTGGTGAACGTCCGCTGGATAGGGATTATACCGAACCCATCGTATGGGCTTTACGACGTCTTGGCGTAGATGCAGTTGCGGGTAGTCGCGGAGAGATTAAGGTTGGCGATGCGAAGGTCTCGGGAAGCGCGAGCATGGTTCGTAAGGGGCGTGTACTCTTTCATGGTACGCTTCTATTTGATTCCGATTTGGATGCGCTCGATGCTGCATTAAGAGGCGATGATAGCCGTCGAGGCAAGGGTGTGCGCTCAATTCGCAGCAAGGTGTGCAACCTGAAATCGATGCTTTCGGGCGTACCCGATATGCCATATTTTATCGAACATCTACGCACAGCCCTTACGGAATTTTACACACAAAGAGTGTAGATGGAGATCCATACCTGAGCTCGACACGGTTATTTTTATGCGATGTTTTCAACGAAGTTTTTATCCTACCGCCCCCGAATCGCATTTTGAGGTGGGTTTTACAACGCTGTCAAGGATTCTGTGGTAGGAGCATACTTGACGTATGTGACTGTCACGAAATTTGCAGAGAAGACACCAAACGCCCCTCAAATCAAGTTTTACTGGAATTTGATAACATCATCCAACCCCAGCTCCTTATACTGCGCCTGCAATTCGTCATTACGGTCGGAGAGTATCAGCAACTTATCACCGCGGCACAACTCCGTACGGCCCTGTGGAACAAAGTAATCGCCATCA
>JAFNYX010000107.1 GCA_017654125.1 Alistipes sp.
GCCGTAGCACGCCTGATGCGCATCGTACGGCGAGCCGTCAAACTCGACCGACCGACGGCCCGACTGCTCACAGAGCGGCTCTTGGAGTACGTCAACCATAACAACCCAACGCGTAGCGCAGACGAGTGGGCGGAGATATGGTACCGCAATTTCGGTCGGTACGCATACAAGTATGATAGAGTTCCGATTCTCATAAAGGGTCGCGAAGTGAGTAACACGCTGAAAGAGGTGTTGGGCGAGGAGCGATTCGATACTCTCTACCAACATTATCGCAAAGAGAGTATTCGTAACATCTCGGCATACTTTGTCGTAAATCAACTGGATGGTTATTTCCAAAAAAAAGAGCCAACCTTTTCGACGGGTAGTATTTCACGCATAACGAAAAACCTGCACGAGCTGGGCAAATTGTAGCCCACCCGCAACGAGAAAAAATACTCGTCACGAAGTGCCAAACAAGGGGCAAACAGACAAGAAAACCGGAAAAAATCACTGTTTTTGTGATTTTTTCACCCCGAAAGGCACACTCTATGTAAAAGTTTGTTATCTTTGCCAACGGATTATGCGCTCGCGCGTGGCACACAACGCACCCGCATTAGGCGCATACGCAGGTGGGGAGGGAGCAATTCCGCCCCGATGTCGAACCTAAAAAATACCATATATGGACGATGGCCATTTATCCGAAAATAGCGGCTCTGTCGTATCTCAATACGACACCATTCATCTATGGTATTCGGCACGAAGGTAATTTCGAGGCCGACCTGTTGCTTACACCCCCATCCGAAACACTCGTCAATTTCGTGGAGGGCAAGGCGGATATCGCTCTGCTCTCGACGGCTGCCGTGCCGTCGCTTGTCGGCGCGGAGATTGTCACCGACTACTGTATCGGTGCTTCGTCGGCCGTACGTACGGTGGTCGTTGTGGGCAACACCCCGATTTCTCGCGTGCGTCGCATTTGGCTCGACGCCCACTCGCGCACCTCGGTACAACTCGCCGGCTATCTGGCCGCACACCGCTGGCACATCGCGCCCGAGTGGTTGCACATGAGCGACTACTCGGTCATGGAGCAGCCGCAGGAGGGTGACGCGTTTATGATTATCGGCGACAAGGTCTTCGACTACGAAAACCGCTACGCCTACTCGTACGACCTGGCCGAGGAGTGGATTGCACAGACCTCGCTGCCGTTCGCCTTTGCCGTATGGGTATCGCGCAAGGGTGTACCTTACTCGGTGCACGACGCGCTACAACGCGCCCTAACCTTCGGTCTGGAGCACATCTACGAAGCGTTGCTCGACAGCCCGTATGCCGAGAGAGAGTATGCTTACGAATATCTGACACGCAACATAGACTATCTGTTCGACGAACAGAAACATCGCGCACTTAAAAAGTTTTGGGACTGCGGGTTGAAGATTCAGCCCAAAGTCAATCCCGGTTGAAGGTAGGCTGGCAACCGGCTCTCGCGTAAAGGGAGCATTGCCACACAAAATCCAGACATCTCCGCAGGCGGACAATCGCCACCCACACACAGAGGCGGAGCAGACGATTTACTTACACTTAAAAGGGGGAACTTTACAGTGATTACAATCTATCTGAAACAGTACAACAAGATAATCCGAAACGCCGATACAGAACTCTTCGACGATTTGGGTTACGACGATATTTTGTGGGTTGACATGGTGCAGCCAACCATCAAGGAGCAGAAGGCGGTCGAGAACTTTATGGAGATCAGCTTGCAGACCAAGCAGCAGGTCGAGGAGATTGAGTCCACCTCGAAGTACTCCGAGACGGAGAACGCCATCATCTCCAACTCCAACTTCTTCGTTCCGGTCGGAGGCGACAGCTTCGAGGTCGAGCCGGTGTCGTTCATCCTCTCCAACGAGGGTGTGCTCGTCTCGGTGCGTCAGGCCGATATGCGCACGTTCCGCGAGGCAGAGAAGCGCTTGCAGATGAACTATCGCAGTTATTCGACCGGCTACCACATCCTCATCTCATTGCTCGAAGTGCGTATCGACTTCGACGCCGACCTCGTCGAGTTGGTCGGCCGTCAGGTTTCGACCCTCAGCAAGGACATCAGCCGCGAGGATACCATCGACAAGGAGATTATCCACCGTATCAATATGTTGCAGGAGCGTACGATGGTCCTTCGCGAGAACATTTTCGACCGTCAGCGCGTACTCTCGGGCATCCTTCGCTCGGAGCGATTCCCGAACGATATCTATCCACGTCTGCAACTTATGATTAAGGACGTAAACTCGCTCATCAGCCATACCGACTTCTCGTTCCAACGTCTGGACTATATCCAGGATTCGGCGCTCGGTCTGATTAACATCGAGCAAAACGAGGTGGTGAAGATATTCTCGGTGGCTGCGGTAGTCTTTCTGCCGGCGACGCTCGTGGCAAGTATCTACGGTATGAACTTCCGTTTTATGCCCGAACTCGATTGGGTCTGGACGCTGCCTAACGGTTGGAACATCCCGCTCGGTTACATCTTTGCGCTGGGGTTGATGATACTCGCATCGGGACTGACGATGGGCTATTTTCGATATAAAAAGTGGTTATAAACATCTCGCACTATGAGACAAATTAATATTTCGAAATCCGTACCCGTCGTAGGCGAGTACGATGTTGTCGTATGTGGTGGCGGCCCTGCGGGTTTCGTTGCGGCGGTTGCTGCGGCACGCGAAGGCGCACGAGTAGCACTCGTCGAGCGATTCGGCTTTCTGGGCGGAATGGCTACGGCGGGTTTGGTCGCTCCGCTCAGCGTCTTTACTTACAACAAGCAGTTGGTCATCGGCGGTATTCCGTGGGAGTTTATCGGCCGCTTGGTCGAGATGGGTGGCGGTCATGTAGAGCATCCGCTCGGCAACGTGGCGTTCGACCCCGAACTCTACAAACTCTGCATGCAGCGCATGGCCGAGGAGGCAGGCATTACACTCTATATGAACTCCTATCTGTCGGGTTGTACCCTCTGCGAGGGGGCGATTCAAGAGGTTGTCATCGAGAACAAGAACGGCTCGGAGGCACTCTCTGCCCGCATGTTTATCGACGCTACGGGCGATGCCGACCTGGCAGCTATGGCGGGCGTGGAGATGCAACCACAGGAGGGTGCGCCGCTACAACCACTCTCGACATACTTCATCCTCGGTGGTGTCGATACCTCGTCGCCACTCGTACACGAGGCGATGCACCACAATAAGCAGGGCGAAAACTGCCACTGCCTACCTATCCGCGAGGCACTTTTGGCGCGTGCCGAGGAGTTGGGACTACCCGAGTTCGGTGGCCCGTGGTTCTGCACGACGTTGCACGAGGGTTGCGTAGCGGTGAATATGACCCGCACGGCAGGCAACGCTTGCGACAATCGCGACTACACGCGTGCCGAGTCACGTCTGCGCGAGGATGTATTCCGTATGGCAGCCATTCTGCGCGACAATTTCGAGGAGTTCCGTGGCTGCTACGTTGCAGCCGTAGCCCCACAGGCCGGTATCCGCGAAACGCGCCGCATCAAGGGCGTACACACCATCACGGCCGACGAATACGTTTCGGCCTACCGCTACGAGGACAGCATCTCGCGCGGTGCTCATCCGATTGATATCCACGCAACGCAGGGTTCGTCGCAGGTGACCATCTTCCTCGACTCGCCGGCCTACGTTCCGTATCGTTCGCTCATCGCGCCGTCGCATCCGAATCTGCTCGTTGCCGGTCGCTCGCTGTCGGCCGACCGCAAGGCGTTCGCATCGTTGCGCGTACAGGCGAGTTGTATGGGTACAGGGCAAGCGGCAGGTGTTGCAGCAGCGCAGTGTGCCGCACGTGGTTGCACGGTGCAGGAGGCCGACATCGAGCAACTTCGCTCGCGACTCACAGCCATCGGTGCACAGATTTAAGCCGGCAGAAACACGGCTCTACTTCAAGCCCTCTCCACCAAAAAAAAAGAATAAACGAAAAATAACCTAAACACAACTTCAATATGGTATTACTCGATTATATCGTTGTATGTTTCTATTTCTTGGGATTGATTTTCGTGAGTTGGCTCACCTCGCGCAACATTCGCAAGTCGGAGGATATGTTTATCGCCGGTCGTAATTCGTCGTGGTGGCTCTCTGGTATGTCAACCTACATGACACTCTTCTCGGCCAGCACGTTCGTCATCTGGGGTGGCGTGGCCTATCGTTCGGGAGTTGTTGCCGCGCTGATTGGCAATATGCTCGGCTTCGCGAGTTTCCTCATAGGTCGCTTTTTGGCAGGCAAGTGGCGAGAGATGAAGATTTCGTCGCCGGCCGAGTTCCTCACCATCCGCTTCGGTCGTCGCACACTCAACCTCTACACGCTGCTCGGCATCATCGGTCGCGGCTTCCATACCGCCGTAGCGCTCTACGCCATCGCAATCGTGATGTCAACGCTCATGGTGTTGCCCGAAGGTCACTTTATGGCTGGCGCGAACGGCCATCTGTCGGTCAGCTGGGGCATCTTGATTTTGGGAGTCATCACACTGCTCTACACCGTTTTGGGCGGCTTCCTTGCGGTACTTATGACCGACGTCATCCAGTTTGGCGTACTCATTACGGTCGTAATCTTCATGTTGCCACTCTCGATGAACGCTATCGGAGGTCTCGACAACTTTGTGGCTTCGGCTCCGGAGGGCTATTTCACGCCGGTTAGCCAAGAGTATCCGTGGTTCTGGCTCATTCTGTGGTTCTTCATCAACGCCTTCACCATCGGTGGCGATTGGCCTTTCGTGCAGCGATATATCAGCGTGCCGACCAAGAGCGATGCACGCAAGAGCACCTATCTGGTAGGCGCACTCTACCTCATAACACCGATTATATGGTACCTGCCTGCTATGGCATACCACACAATCAACCCCGACGCAAATCCGGAACAGGCCTATATCCTCATGAGCGACCACGTTCTGATGAAGGGTATGCTCGGCGTGATGCTCGCCGCAATGGTCTCGGCAACGCTCTCGACCGTTTCGGGTACGCTCAACGTCTTTGCAAACGTCTTTACCTATGATATATATAAGGAGCGCCACCCACAGGCCTCCGACAGCCAACTCATCCGCACGGGCCGCATCTTTACCTTCATCTTCGGAGCAACCATCACACTGCTCGCGCTGCTGATTCCGTATGCAGGTGGCGCGGAGAAGGTTGTCGTAACGGTGCTGACGATGATTATCGGCCCACTCTACATTCCTTCGGTGTGGGGAGTCTTCTCGCGCCGACTCACCCAACGCCACGTACTGCTTACGATGGGCATCACCTATCTGTTCGGCATCTTCGGCCTGGCTTTCAAGTTTAACGCACAGGTACGCGCCACGTTCGATTGGTTGAACCCTAACGTACTCGAATCCATCATCGGACTCATCGTTCCGGTCGCACTGCTCGCCATTATGGAGGTGTGGGCACGCGCAAAGGGTACGCGCGACAAGGGCTTCGACCGCATCGCCGAGATGGTGGACCCAACGGCCAACGTCGAGCCGACCGCCGAGATGAAACGCGCCGTAAAGCACTTCTCGCATATGGCTATCTCGTGCTTTGTCGCCACACTCGGGTGTATCTCTGTGTTGCTCTTCGGCTTGCTCTGCTTCGAAGAGTATGAGCCGTCGGTCGAGCGCATTATGATATGGGGATGCGTGACTATGCTCCTGCTCTCTGCGGCATATATCATCTACCGCGTCATCGACGCACGCCGCTCAAAAGAGTAGTCGCTAACCGAGCAGGTACATTCAAAAAAAACGGTTGTTCCAAGATGCGGAACAACCGTTTTGTGTTAAAACTTGGGGGGTGTCAAATCAAGTAGTTGGGCAGAGAGCCTCGGAGAGCAATGCATCCAACATCATCAAATCGGGCTCACCGCAGATGACTTTCTCCAAAAGCAGTTCGTAATCCTCAACCCACTCGCGGCACTTAAAATCGTCTAATTTTCTCATAGGCGGATGGTTTTGCGTTTACTTTCGATTGTATAACGCACCACCCGCGTCGTTTATTGTGCGAAGCGATTAACTCAACGCGAGATTTTTATCTTTAATCATCTTGCGCAAGTTGATGAGCGCATAACGCATACGTCCGAGTGCAGTGTTGATGCTCACGCCCGTTTGGTCGGCTATCTCCTTGAAACTCAACCCTGAATAGTAGCGTAACATCACCACTTCGCGTTGTTCGTCAGGCAGTTGCTCAACAAGAGCACGCACCTGCTCCGAGGTCTGGTCGGCAACAATATCATCCTCGACCGTACGCTCTGCGAAACGCATCGTGCCAAGTACGTTGTAGCCGGCACTCGACTCGCCCAGCATCGGCGCCGACGAAGAGGCGCGGAAGTAGTCGATAACTTTGTTGTGAGCAATACGCAGCACCCACGAGAGGAACTTTCCGCCCTCGGCATACTTACCCTCGTCGATGACGCGCACCGCCTTGATAAAGGTCTCCTGGAAGATATCGTCAGCCACATCCGCATCTTTTACCATCATGCGGATATAGTCGCGTACGCGACGACTGTATTTTTCGATGAGTGAAGAAATGGCACTTCGATCGCCTTGCAGATAACTATTGAGCAACACTTGGTCGCTTGACATCTGTACGTTCATACTCTTCTCCTTTCTTATAATAATGTTAAAAGAGTAGAATTTTCTTCAATAGGCGTATCGGTTTTAATTGTTACTAATTCTTATTTGTGCCAACAGTTTTGGTTGGTTTGCGACTGCAAGATAACACATTTTTTTGTCACCTCCAAATCGGCCTCCGGTCGCAACCACTCTCAAAGCCGTCGCCGAAAAGAGCAAAAACAGTGCCGAAACCACATTCTCGCACCGTTTTTTTGAAAAAACTGTCGCTGTGCGCCGTCGGGCGAATCGACCATAAGTCGCGGTGAATCGACTATCGAATATTACCCGCAATGGTACTATTTTCGAGGTTCGACGTGGATTGCGATGTAGGTTTGTTCGCCAAATCGCTCTTTGAGACGCGACTCGATTTTGCGCGTGATTTCGTGCGATGCGAGAACCGACATCTCCCCTTCAACGCGAATATGAACCTCGACTGCGATATTCGAGCCAATACGGCGCGTGCGTAGGTTATGTGGCGTGGAGACCTCGGGCATCTCCGCAATGATGGCGAGAATCTCCTCCTCCTGCTCACGCGACAAACTCTTTTCCAGCAGGTCGGCAAGCGCTGTTCCGCAGAGGTCGTATGCCACCTTGATAATCAGTGCAGCCACAACGATTGCCGCTATCGGGTCGGCAATGCGCCACTTCTCGCCGAGGAGGTATGCCGCAGCAATACCGAGCAGTGCGCCAATCGACGAGAGGGCATCGCTGCGATGGTGCCACGCATTTGCCACCACCGACGGGCTACCAAGACGACGACCCACACGCACCGTATAGTGGTAGAGCAACTCCTTTACGACTATGGATACACCCGCCGCAACGATTGCTATCATCCCCGGACGCGGCAACACCTCGCCAGCCGCAACCGCCGCTATCTTCTTCGCGCTATCGACCAACACCTCCACACCGACGGCTGCGAGTGCTACGCCGATGATGAGCGAACCGAGGGTTTCGTACTTACCATGCCCCCAATCATGGTCGTCGTCGCGCGGTTTTGTGCTGATGCGGACAAATGCCAACACGACGATATCGGTCGCAAAGTCCGATGCCGAGTGGATGGCGTCGGCAATCATCGCACCACTTCGACCGACAATACCCGCTACGAGTTTGAAGGCAAAGAGTGCGACATTGACAAACATACCGAGCAGTGTTGCTCGGTATATCTCACGCGTTCGATGGTCGGTTGTAGCCTCTTTCATCGTCTAATCGAGTTTTGCGGGATAACCCAACAGTTGATATGCCAAACATCGCGCCATACGCAGATGTCCCTCGCCGTTTGGATGAAGTCGGTCGCGACGGCGGCGTCCCGATTTAGAGTCGCTTTCGAGCGCGGCACGGCGCCAATACGGAGCATTTGCTTCGGCAAGCGGATACAAGCCGCTGATGGCATTCATATCTATCACAGGCACAGCCCACACGTTGCCCGCCTCCTTAACCACTTCGACATAAGCGTCGATATACTCGCCGATGCCGTTGGCGTAGCGTTCGTCAGGCTGGATGTTTCTATCCGAAAGGAACGCATCGCCACGATGCAGCGGTGTGAGAAGGATTATCTGCTTGGTCGGGTAGGCCTCCTTCAACTTCGACATTGCGATATTGATGCGGCCACGCAACGTCGAGCCGTCCATGAGGATTGTGCGTTGTTTGCGCTCCGCCACGACACCCGTCGCAGCCCCCTTCGGACCCGAAACCTCCACCTGTACGACCTCCTCCGAGAACCACTCTCCGAGCGGTACATTCTTATTGAAGTCGTTGGTGCCGACAAAAATCATTATCGCATCAATCTCCTCTCCACGCTCGGCGATGAGTCGGTCGGTCTGCCCGGGAATGTGTCGCCACTCGTGGCCGCTGATGCCATATACCGCCGAGCGAGTACCGAGCAGACGTTCGAGATAGAGCCAATAGGTGTCGTTAAGACCTTGCTCGACCTGACGCGTCTCGGTAATCGAGTCGCCGAGGTACGCAACACGCGCGCCTCGCCACTGGCTCTCGATTTCGACCCTCTGCTTTGCCGTGGCGGACAATGCCAGAGAACACATCATTACGATAAGTATCGCCGCTTGTTTCATCCCTTTGTGCGAATATCTTTTGGGGCGCGCATTATCTGCCCGCCCCATTGATTTACGTTGCTTAAATCACAGTTATCTATTAGTAGCTCTTTGCGAAGAGTACGCGGCAGTGCGACGGCTTGCCCGTAAAGATACACTTACCCTCCTCCGGCTCGGCATCAATCGGAATACAACGGATAGTTGCCTTCGTTGCATCCTTGATAGCCTGCTCGGTCTCCGGCGTACCGTCCCAATGTGCCGAAATGAAGCCACCCTTGTTGTTGAGCACCTCGACAAACTCATCCCACGTATCGACCTTCGTAATCATCGAGTTGCGATAGTCCAACGCCTTCTGGAAGATGTTCTGCTGAATCTCCTCCATCAACTCTGCCACGCGCTGTGCGATACCCTCCTGCGAAACGGTCTCCTTGGTGAGCGTGTCGCGGCGTGCGAGCTCGATGGTGCCGTTTTCGAGGTCGCGCTGACCGAGCGCCAAACGTACCGGAACACCCTTCAACTCGTACTCGGCAAACTTGAAGCCGGCGCGTACGTTGTCGCGGTCGTCAATCTTCACACGCAAGCCGAGAGCCTTCATCTCGTCGGCAATCTCGTTCATGCGCTTACGAGCTGCCTCCAACTGCTCCTCGCCCTTGTAAATCGGCACGAGAACAACCTGCACCGGAGCCAACTTCGGCGGCAGTACCAGACCATTGTTATCCGAGTGAGCCATAATGAGCGCACCCATCAGACGAGTCGAAACGCCCCACGACGTTGCCCAAACATACTCCAACTTACCCTCGCGGTTGGCATACTTCACGTCGAACGCCTTGGCAAAGTTCTGACCCAAGAAGTGCGACGTACCGCTCTGCAAAGCCTTACCGTCTTGCATGAGAGCCTCGATGGTGAGCGTATCCTCCGCACCTGCGAAGCGCTCGTTTGGCGACTTGTGGCCGACAACCACCGGCAGACACATCCACTCCTCGGCAAACTTCTTATAGACGTTAATCATCTTTGTTGCCTCCTCAATAGCCTCCTCGCGAGTCTCGTGAGCGGTGTGACCCTCCTGCCAGAGGAACTCCGCCGTACGCAGGAACAGACGTGTACGCATCTCCCAACGAACCACGTTTGCCCACTGGTTGCAGAGAATCGGAAGGTCGCGGTATGAGTTAATCCAACCCTTGTACGTATTCCAGATGATGGTCTCCGATGTCGGACGAACGATAAGTTCCTCCTCCAAACGTGCAGCCGGATCGACAACTACACCCTTGCCACCCTCGTCGTTCTTCAAACGGTAGTGCGTCACAACGGCACACTCCTTCGCAAAGCCCTCGACGTGGCTCGCCTCACGCGAGAAGAACGATTTAGGGATAAAGAGCGGGAAGTATGCATTCTGGTGGCCGGTCTCCTTGAACATACCGTCCAACACTTCGTGCATCTTCTCCCATATTGCGTATCCGTATGGCTTGATAACCATACAGCCACGAACAGCCGAGTTCTCGGCCAAACCTGCCTTTACGACGAGGTCGTTGTACCATTGCGAATAATTCTCTTCCGACTTGGTAAGGTCTTTCAATTCTACTGCCATATATTTGTTCGTTTTTTATTTGTTTTCTTCCACTTTCGGGTTGCTTATTCGGGTATTCCCTGCGCACACACGCACAAAAACACCCTTGCACAAAGTGCAAAGGTATAAATAATTGGCGGAAATCACGAGCGAATTAAAAATTTTTCTTCTATTCACTCGACCCTATTTCAGGTACATGCTGAAAAACTTCCAAATCTCGACCGCTGTGTCAAGGTCCTTCTCCGCGTAAGAGTGTTTACCACCGACAATCTCGTACAACCACACCTGATTGCCATTCTGGCCACCCACGAAACGGTGGGCAATGACCTTGTTACGACGCTGTGGCAATACCTCAATCTCCTCGTGCGTACAACGGTTTGCCGACACCCAAAGTGCCGTAACACAAGGTATTGCGATATCTCCACCGCGCAACTTGATGTTGTGGATATTGTCCGGGTCGCCGTTCCAACGAGCAAGCGAATCCTTCGTGCCGTGTATCTCGATGATTGGCACCGGATTAGGTGTTAGACGCTCGTACATATATCTCATGATGTGGCCCGAAACGGCACCGAATGCCGCGAAGGTCTTTGGGGCCTTGTATGCCAACATGTAGCACATACCGCCACCGTTTGAGTTGCCGGCAGCAAAGACGTTGTGCTTCGAGAAACCATATTCGCGTTGCAGATGACCGACGAGTTTTACGACAAAGCCAACATCGTCACGCATCAAACCCTCGATGATGTGGTACTTGTATCCGATTGACCAATAGCGTTTTCCGGCAGGGTCGGCAGGGCCACACGGGTAACATACGGCAAAATTCTCACGGTCAGCAACGAGGTTGAAACCGTATTGCAGAGTCGGAATTTTGCGAGAGCCATAGCCATGGAAAACCATCACAAGCGGAGCATCCGCCGGAAGATTTTTCGGGCGATAGAGCCAGTATTGATACTCTACACCCTTGTGCTTGAAGGTATGTTCGGTGAGCATTCCTTCGCCAGCAAAGTCGGCAGCCATTGTGCCCCCACACCATCCGAGCGCAAGCAATGCCAAAAGAATAAGTCGTTTCATATTTTATTTAGTTTGTGGCAGTGGCTATTAAGGTCGAGTAGGGATAATGTCCTTTCCCTAAATTACGCTCTATTATTTTTTCCTATCTCTCTTATCTTGGTTTGCTCTCTCCCTGCCGGACCCTATAAAAAATTGTGCCCTAAAACTTCACCGCCATCGTCAGCAACACAAGGTGTTTGTCGATTGAGGTTGAGTATGTTGCACTTGCAATATCCTCCGTCGCGGAGGTTGCGTAGTAGGTCTTGTAATCGGTCAGACGGTTGTGGAGATACTGATATGCCACATCGAGCGAGAAGTGACGCGAAAGGGCGATACCTGCTCCTGCACCGACATAATCGACACGGCTAACCACAGGCGACGAGTATATCGCACGGCTGTCGCGCAACGCACCTGCCCACAATCCGTAGCCGGCACGCAGGGCAACCTGCGGAATCACCCTCACCTCGGCACCTACGCGCAGGGTGTTCGAGCCGCGGAACGACTCTTGGAAGAAGCTCTTATACAGCTCCTTGCCGTAGATGCGGTCGTAAGGCGAACTCTTGACACGCATACCGTTATACCAATCGCGCTCGTAATCGAGCGAGAGGACTGCACGCTCTCCGAAGGTGTACGATACGCCGACGAGCAGTCGCGTTGGCGAGGTGTAGCACCAGCTGTAATCGCCGTCATCGACCAACGTGTCGGTCGCCTGCGAGAGTGGTGGATTGATGTATCCGTTGCCATCGAGTTGATAGTCCGCCGAGTTGTTGAGCGCCTTGACGCGCGAGGTCATTCCCGCCTTGTACTTGAAGGTCATCGAGTAGTAGGTCGGCGTGTGGATGGCAACACCGATACGCAACCCCTCAATCGGGCGGTAAATCGCACCGAGTTTGAAGTTTACGCCCGTACCTTTCAGTCGCGCACTTTGGTCGTAATCGAAGTAATCCATACGATAGTCGAGCGATGGTTCGCGGTCGTAGCGATAGCCCTCGCCATAGTAGATGTTGCGCGAGATGCTAATCATCGGAATACCGAGCGTCGCACCGATATACAGTTTACTATTCACGTTGATACCCAGCGAGATATCATACTCGCCCGACGAGCCCACACTCTCGACCGTCGTAGCCGAATCGACCGCCGCACGCGCACCAATCATATCTCTATCCCAGCGTCCCGACGCATCGCCGATAGCACCCGTCAGGTAGCCGAGCGTCGCACCCCAATCAGTCGGGTTGATATTTCCCCAATCGAAACTATCGCCCAAGTAGTTATTGTTGAGCCCCTGTGCCGTCACGCCACTCTGCTGCAACTGTCCGGCAAAGACGTCGGCAATCGACGAGCCGCCCGCCACGCCCGCGCTCTGATACGAATAGCGGTAGTTGAAGTCCGCCAGACGCGTATAACCGAAGCCGAGATTTATGGCCGTCACACCCTTCGAACTCTCGCGCAGTTTCAGCACGATGCCGACACTTCCGAGCGAAAAGCGGTTTTTGGAGTTGCCCTCGAAGTCGGCGGCATTATTCTTTGCACGCGAAAAGACGAGCATTGGCGTTATCGAGAACTCGTTGGTACGATACATACCCAAACCCGCAGGATTGGTGCTCATCGACGCCAAATCGCCACCGAGCGACGTGAACGCTCCGGCCATCGCCGCCGAGCGAGCCGTGCCCATCGAGAATTGGGTTTGCGCCGACGAAAACATATCGAATGCCGAGACGGTATTCGGGTCGATGATAAGACCTCCGACGTCGTACGATTGCGCTCGTGCGCCCACAACTATCATTGTCGCAGCAACGACCGTTGCCAACACATGCTTTACTCGCTTCATATCTCTTTCCGTTTTTTTCTGTTTGACTTATAGCTCCGTTGAGAGCACATTTCGTGCCGAGCCGTTTTGCCGGCCTCCTCGCCGAGGTACGTTTATCGGCGAATTTGACCTCCGCCGTGGCTGCCACCCGACGAGTTGCCACCACCCGAATATCCGCCCGAATATCCGCCCGACGACGAGCCGCGGTTGAAACTTGCACCCGAATGGCTCATCGAGTTGCTCTCGCTACGACGGTTGAACGAGTTGCTGGTGCGTGTGCCTGTCGAACTACTGCCACTGCCGCGATACTGCGTACCCGAACTGCTGCCGCGATACTGCGTACCCGAACTGCTGCCGCGATACTGCGAACCGGTGCTGCTGCCCGACGATGAACCACGATACTGACCACTGCCCGTTACCGTACCTCCTACGCGACGAATGCGATTGTTGCTATTCGAGCCGCCCGATATGGTACCCTGCTGCGGATAACGCGCACCCACGCTCTGACCACCGAGCGACTGGCCTACGTTGCGACGAACGACGGTCTGATGACGATGTCCGCCACCACCATCACCGCCGTAGTGTGGCGGATAATAGCCCGGATAGTGTGGATGGTAGTGAGGGTGATAGTGAGGACAGTAACCAGGATAATAACCAGGATAGTAGCCGAAGCCGAACGACCAGAACGGGTCGTAACCCCAAGCCCAATTATAGCCCCACGAACTGTATCTCCAATTCCAATCATACCACGAGTAGCGCGGATAGCCATACCACCACGACGAGTAGGACGGCCCCCAACCATAGTACCACGAGTAGGTCGGCAGGGCAACCGACGCACCCCACGTGCCGAACATCGAGGTAATGTACTTCGGCTCAACCCATATTTGGTCGCCCGAGACCATCACATTATAGAAAGCCGGATCGTACGCCGAGGCGTAGTGATATGCGTCCGAGTATTGGTACGTGTAGTAGCTCGACGGCAGACGGTACGAGGGCGACTCGAAACCGAACAGACGACGCGCGTATGCGCTCTCGTACGAATCGGCCAACACCAAGTCGTACGGATTGAGGTTGCTCTCGTCCGTATATACCGCATAATCGTGTGCCGCAGCCGCAGCGCGTGCCTCGGCAATCTTCGCCTCCAAGGCTGCCTGACGTGCTTCGGCTTCGGCGCGGCGCGCTTCGGCCTCTGCCTTTTGACGCTGAGCAATCTCCGTGCGGTTGTGTATCTCGTATAGGTCGCCACCGATGGATGCCGACTGGAATGCCGACGCGCACGACGAGAGTGCTACGACGCAAACCATGCAATATAAAATCATACTTTTCATACGCATTTCCATTTTTCCCTCATAAAGACAACGAAAAATCGTGCCTAAATGTTACATCTTTGTTTACAAAAGTAATAAAAATAGGTTGTTTTTCACCAGTGGCTTGGGCCAAACGACTAATTTTTTGGGTAAAATCACATTTTTTCGGGTCGAAGTGTCTTTTTTTCAAAAATAGTTTCTATATTTGCACTCCGAATCACAAGGAAAGATGCCGGAGTGGTCGATCGGGCCGCACTCGAAATGCGGTGTACGGGCAACTGTACCGGGGGTTCGAATCCCTCTCTTTCCGCAAACAAAACGAAGCAAGGAGATGTCGAATTTTTCGACATCTTTTTGTTTTTATATGCTGTGCTCAAACTCGTTTGATGGCACATGCATATAAAAGCAAAAGTAGTTGATAAATCAACTACTTGCGGAGTGCTGTTTGCAAGGGCCCCCGCGGCAAGCGGAAGGGAACGGCGAACGAAGGTGAGCCAATCCCTCCGAACTAAAACGCACTCCTTCTCCTTGCTTCATTTTTTTGCTCCAAGAGATGGTTTCGGTCAGTCGGTGGCGCTTCGGGTGACATTGCTACAAAAACTCCTTACCCTCCCTAAACTCCCAATTCAACCTTATAAATCACAATAAAAAAGGGTTATCCTCTCGGACAACCCTTTGGAGGTCGAAATCAAATTGTTAGGAGCGCAGGCATAACCGACAGGACCTCAACTCGGGACTTCATCTCCTCGCCCCAATCGTTAGTTCGTCATCGTATTTTGCGGGCGATTGTTACTCACTCTCACCCCCCTGCCTCGCTCGGCACAATGCCTCCCGATTGCGGAAAACGGACTTCGCCCGTCTCCTATTTCTTGCAACGCTTTGCTGTCTTCTTTACAGTGAGTGCGTTCTCCACCTCAATCTGGAAGTCAGAGAGCACGTTCATAAAGTTGATGAACGCCTCGTACGACGAGCCATAAGGGTTGAAGTACGAGTGAACGTCGCCATCCGACAACCACTTCGTTGCCATATAGTAGAAGTGGTCGGAGGTCTGCAAGAAGTTCCAAACGTAGTTATAATCGTCGTTTTTGAGCGACTTAACCTTATCCTTCATCTCGTAGAGCTTGCCGAACGCCTCGTTCTGCAAATCGTTACCGAGCCAAGCCGTCACGTCGCGCTCCTCGTCTGCCCACGACATCACGTGCGGACAGTGGATAACAGCTACCGGCTGGTGTGCGGAAGCGGCCTCCGATACGGTGGCAAACTTCAAGTCGCCACGCTCCAAAATCGCCTTTGGCAACGCCTTCACGAAGTCGAAGATACCGGTCGATGCCTTCTGGTGCTCGCCGAAGGTCTCGTAGTCCATGAAGAGGTTTACAACCTCGCCATCCTGCTCGCCGAGCCACGATGCGTACTTGTCGGCCGTGAGAGGATACTCCTCCCAACCCTGGTTCGAGAAGCGGAATGCGATATCGTCCGAGAGCTTATAGTTACGCAACAACAGACGCAGCGACTGGTCGCCCGCGCCGGCATATACGAAGTTTGGCGACTTCCAACCCATCACGTGCTTTGCGCCCTCTGCGAGCATCGTCTTGAAGCCCAACTCGCCAACCATCGCACCGATTTCGTCCGAGTAGATGAGCTCCGTATTACGGAATGCCTTTGGTTTTACGCCGAACTCCTTTTTGAGCATTGCCGAGTGTGCCTTCACCTGCTCGGCGAAGTCCTCCTTGCTCGAAAGAGCTGCAAGCGAATGCGAATAGGTCTCGCCGAGCAACTCTACGCAACCCGTCTTAACCAACTCGCGGAACGAGTCGAGAACCTCTGGTGCGTAGGCCTTGAACTGCTCGACAACCGTACCTGTGAGCGAGAACGACACGCGGAAGGCGCCCTTCTGCTCCTTGATGAGTTTCAGCAACAACGCATTCATCGGAAGATAGCACTCGCGCGCAATCTTCTGCATAATGGCACGATTGGTCAAATCGTCGAGATAGTTGTGATCCTTGCCGATGTTGAAGAAGCGATAGGTCTTCAAACGCCACGGCTGATGTACCTGAAAATACAAACAAATTGTCTTCATATATTCTATTTTTATTATTTATCCTACTTCATCGAGGCAATAGCATCCTCGTAAACTCGTTTGATTTTTGCTGCCGCATCGTTCCACTTCAAGCTGGTAACCTCTTCCAGACCCTTCTCTGCGAACATCTTCGAGAGGGCAGGATAGTTCACCAAACCGTAAATCGAATCGGCCAACGCATCAACATCCCAATAATCGACCTTCACTGCGTAGTCCAACACCTCGGCAACACCACTCTGCTTGGAGATGATTACCGGCACATTCGAGCGCATCGCTTCGAGTGGAGCGATACCAAACGGCTCCGAAACGGACGGCATTACAAATACGTCCGAGAGTTGGAACATCTTATCCACATCCGCACCACGAAGGAAGCCCGTAAAGTGGAAGCGGTCGGCAATACCCAAACGTGCCACACGACGAACGACGTGGTTCATCATATCGCCCGAGCCGGCCATCACAAAACGTACGTTCGGACAACGCTTCAACACCTTGGCTGCCGCCTCAACGAAGTAGTCCGGACCCTTCTGGAAGGTGATACGGCCGAGGAAGGTCACAACCTTATCCTTCACACCGCGCTCCGGCCACGGCTCGCCCTTATCGGTAAAACGAACAGCGTTGTGCACCGCAACAACTCTCTCGGCAGGTACGCCGTAGCGGTTGATGACGATGTTACGCGTGAGATTCGACACAGCGATTACGCGGTCGGCGGCATGCATACCGGCACGCTCGATAGCGTAAGTCTGCGTATTGATATTCTCGCCCGAGCGGTCGAACTCCGTAGCGTGCATATGCACCACCAGCGGCTTTCCCGACACACGCTTTGCGGCGATACCCGCAAAGTAGGTGAGCCAGTCGTGGGCGTGAATCACATCAAACTGTCCCTCCAAATTCTTGGCAACCTGCGCCGCAACGATAGCGTAGCGCGCAATCTCTTCGAGCAGGTTTGTGCCATACTTGCCAGAGAAGGTGTAGCGCTGCGACCACACGTCCGAGGTCTCCCAACGCTTCTCGCCCGTCTTGACGAACTCGTCGTGATAGGTCTCGTAATCCTCCGGCGAGAGGTATGGTACAAGGTTGGAGTCGATATGTATGAACGACATCTTCTCGATAATATCAGCCGAATCGGAATCGACCTTGCCAAAGACCGTCTCGATATCGCTTGCGCTGACAACCTTAACGAAACGCTCGTCCTCGTCACCCGAAGCACGCGGCATGACGAATGTTACATCGACGCCGTTACGCGCCAAACCGCGCGTCATTCCGTAGCAGGCAGTACCCAAACCGCCGGCAATGTGCGGTGGGAACTCCCATCCAAACATCAAAACCCTCATTGTACCACTATTTTTTTACATTTTTAACACTCTTTTCGCTCGTCTTCTTCGCACCGCACGAACGCTTCGCGCCACAAGACGATCTCTTTGCGCCCTTCGTCACCTTCGACTGCTCCTGCTCGATGAGCTGCTTGATGTAGAGCAGTGCGCCTACGCTCCACGCCTGCGATACGGCACCGCGAGGTGCGAACGGAGGGTTGGCATCGTAGTACTCGGCAACCGAACCGATGCAGTAGGTCTGGATATTCTCGTCGAACGACTCGTACATCTCCTCCGCCTTCGGAATGAAACGTGCACCGTCGAGCGCAAATGCACACTTGAAGTAGAACATCATAGGCCATACCCATACGGCGCCATTCTTGCTTGCTGCCTCCTGCTCAATCGGATTCTCCTTATAAGTCGATTCGAAGAGTGGGTTGCGTGGCGAGAGCGAACGCAGACCGTGAGGGGTAAGCAGGTGCTGACGCACGGTCAGCAATATATTGACCGCCTGCGCTTCATCGACCATACGATAGTCCAAACCGCAAGCGATAATCTGATTGCAACGAATTGCTTTGTTTGTCGAGCGCATATCGACGTAGTCCGCCAGGTAGCCCTCTTCCGTCAGGTAGAACTTGTCGAGGAACGAACGCTTGGTCTTCTCCGGCAAGAGTTTCCACTCTGCCACGAAGGCCTTGTCGCCGCACTTTTTAGCCAACTCCAACGCATAGCATACGGCATTGTACCACAACGCGTTAATCTCGACAGCATAGCCCGCACGCGGTGTTTGTGGCACCCCGTTCATCACGCTGTTCATCCACGTCAGCGCATAACCCTCGCGCTCGGCCCACACCAGACCATTCTCGTGCAATGCCACGCAGCCGCCG
Source organism: Alistipes sp. (assembly GCA_017654125.1). GTDB lineage: Bacteria > Bacteroidota > Bacteroidia > Bacteroidales > Rikenellaceae > Alistipes. The sequence continues at coordinate 18,643 of JAFNYX010000107.1, forward strand.
AAGAAGCCGCTACGATATGCTGCCAGGATACTCTTCATCGCTGCGCCGTAACGCTCCCAAACGGCCTTCGCGCCGATGTGCGATTCGAGTTGCTGCAATGTCCAGAAGAACCACAACGGAGCATCGGCTGCCACCTCTGCCGAAGCCGAGCCGGCAAAGTCGCCATTGTGCATATCACCCACCATCGTATCGAGCACCGCGAGGCAATCCTCCTTATAGCCCTGTTCGAGCGTCAGGCCCGGCAGTGCGATGAAGGTCGAACGACCATCGACACCATACCACGGATAGCCGGCGATAACCTCCGTACGGTCGCCCGGACGGCGGATGATGAACTGACGCGCCGAGTGGTGCAGACACGAACGGAAGTCGATTTTATGTGTACGGCGAGCAATCGAAGCGTCGAACGCCGCCTGAATCTCCTCGGCCGAGCCCATCTCATCGACCGAAGCCGAGAAGATGATGCTTTCGCCCTTCTGTATCTTCATCTCGAAATAGCCCGTTGTGAGCAAATCCTCGTGACCTTCATAGCCACGCTCAATCTCCTTCTGATACTCGAAATCGTAGTACCAATCCGGAGCCGGAATAAACTGCGCGTCGCTCTTGCTGAGCTGCAAGTGCAACCATGGGAAACCGTCATAGAGGCGGTTCTTTACGCCGTTCTTTACCGGATACGAACGCACGTTGGCGTACATATTCGCCTTCGAGAGCGAATGTTTATTACGGAAAGCAAGGAACGGACGCAGACGAAGCGTCGTCTCGGAGTGGGCATCAACAAGCGTATAGCGAATCATCAGATGCGTGCGCTTGTGAATCCACAACAGCTCCTTCTTCAAGAGAACTCCGCCGACACGGTACGTAATGGTCGGACACGGCGTGTACTCGAAATCGGTAATGTACTTGTGGCCTCGCGGCTCATATACACCACGGAAGCGGTGCAGAGCCAAATTAAACGACTGGTCGTGCTGCACGATGGTTTCGTCGAGCGACGAGAGCAGAACGTATGTCTCCTCGGTCGTGTCGATTGGTGCAACAATCAGTCCGTGGTACTTGCGGGTATTACAACCAACGATGGTGGTGCTCATATAACCGCCACGGCGGTCGGTAGCCAACATCTCGCGTTGGAGTGAGTACTCCAAGTTACCAAGTTCGCGTTTATCAAAGGATAGTCCCGGCATAATATTTTTGTATTATTTTACACTCAATATGGTAAAGATACTAATTTTTTTATGAATTGCATCTTTTATTTCGCAAATTTTCACAAATTTTTATATTTGCACACAAAACCGCGACAGAAACTGCCTGTTTCTATCACGGTTTTGGCGTTTTTTGCGCTACGGATTACGCCCACTTAACGAGGGCAAAGTCCATACGGTATGCTAACTTCTCGTTGGAAGGATATACGCGCAGAGCGATATCGAACGTACCCGTCTTGCGTGGTGTATAGTCCAACGCATAGGTTACGCGCGAGCCCTCAACGGCAACCTGTTTGAGCGGCAACGAGTAATCGACATTTGCCGGACGGCCAGCAATGGTCTGCTTCGCAACAACCAACTCCACGCCCAAATCCTCCGGACGAAGGTTCGCCACGTCGAGCGTCACCTCGTAGTGGTATGCCTCGCCAACGTAGATTGCCTCGCGGTCGATGCGTGCGCGCTGAACGTCGAGGATGCGCACGTCGTCCCACGCAGCCGAAACCTTACGCTTCCAAGCCGCAATCTCGCGTGCGAGGATATAGTTGTCGGCCACCATAGCGTGCTTGCGCTCGGCGAGTTTGTTGTAGAAACGCTCCTCGTAGTCGGTGAGCATACGATTGGTCGTGAAGTTCGACGCGATGTCCGCAATACAGCTCTTAACCGATGCGCACCACTCGGTCGGGACACCCTTCTCGTTACGCGCATAATATTTAGGTACGATTTGCTCCTCGATAGTCGTATAAATCATCTCGGCGTCGAGGTCGTCCTGGTAACGCTGCTCGGTGAAGGTGCGCTCCATCGGAAGCATCCAACCGGCGCCCTCCTTGTAGCCCTCAACCCACCAGCCGTCGAGTACCGAGAACTGCATAACACCGTTCATCACACACTTCTCGCCCGACGTACCCGATGCCTCCAACGGACGGGTCGGCGTGTTCAACCAAACATCGACACCCTGTACCATACGGCGAGCCAACTCCATATCGTAGTTCTGCAAGAAGATAATCTTGCCGACGAACTCCGGCATGAGCGACACCTCTACGATGCGCTTGATGAGGTCCTGACCCGGCTTATCGTTCGGATGGGCCTTACCGGCGAAGATGAACTGTACGGGATGCTCCGGATTGTTCACAATCTTCGACAGACGCTCCAAGTTGGTAAAGAGCAGGTATGCACGCTTATAGGTTGCGAAACGACGTGCGAAACCGATGGTGAGCACCTCCGGCTTGATGCGCTCCGACACCTGCACGAGCTGGCGTGGCGAGTCGAAACGTACCTGCGAAGGGTCGGTATAGCGACGCTTGATGGTCTTGATGAGGCGCTTTTTGAGGAACATACGCTCTGCCCACAGCTCCTCGTCCGAGATGTCGTTCACCTTCTGCCACTCCGGAATGTTGTATGCGTGACCCTCGAAGCCCTTCGGGAAGAAGCGTGCATAGAGGCGACGCATATTCGAAGCGGTCCAAGTCGGGAAGTGAACGCCGTTGGTAACGTAGCCGATGTGCAACTCGTTCTTGAAGTAGCCCGGCCACATATTGCCGAGGATATCCTTCGACACCTCGCCGTGCAGCCACGACACACCGTTCACCTCCTGCGAGAGGTTACATGCGAGTACCGACATCGAGAACTTCTCGTTAGGGTCGCTCGGATTGACCTTACCGAGGTTGATATACTGATCCCACGTGATACCCAAAACATCCGGATAGTGGGACATATACTGACGAATCATCGACTCCGGGAAGGCATCGTGACCTGCCGGAACCGGCGTATGGGTCGTGAAGAGCGACGACGAGCGTACAACCTCCAACGCCTCCGAGAACGAGAGCTTACGGCGAGCGATGAGGTTACGAACGCGCTCGATACCGATGAACGCTGCGTGACCCTCGTTGCAGTGATATACATCCTGCTTGATGCCCATCTTAACGAGGGCGCGGATACCGCCGACGCCGAGCAAAATCTCCTGCTTCAAACGGTTCTCCCAATCACCACCATAGAGGTAGTGTGTTACCTGACGATCCTCTTCGAGGTTTGCCTCGTAGTCCGTATCGAGCAGGTAGAGCGGCGTGCGACCTACCATACAACGCCATACGCGAGCCGAGAGCGTACGTCCCGGCAGAGCAACCTCGACAGTCGTCCAGCTACCATCCTCGCCACGAACCGGCGAAATCGGCAACTTGAAGAAGTTTTGTGGCTCGTAAGCCGCCTCCTGTGCACCCTGTGCCGAAAGACGCTGGGTGAAGTATCCGTAACGATAGAGCAGACCCACAGCAACCATCGGTACGTTCTTGTCCGAAGCCTCTTTCAGGTAGTCACCTGCGAGGATACCCAGACCGCCCGAGTAGATTTTGAGCGTGTGGTGCAGACCATACTCCATCGAGAAGTATGCAATCTTCGGCGCATCGGCAGCCGGCGCTTCGTTCATATACTCCTGGAACTGTGCATATACCGTGTCGAGCATCTTGATAAACTCCGCATCGTTCTCCAACTCGGCAAGACGCTCGATGGAGAGTTTGTCGAGCAGGGCAATCGGGTTACGATTAACCTCAATCCACAACTCCTTGTCGATATACTCGAACAAGTCGCGTGCGCCGAGTGTCCAACTCCACCACAAGTTACGCGAGAGCTCTTCGAGTGGACGCAGACGAGCCGGCAGTGCCTTCTCGACCATCACACGCTGCCAAGTCGGCTGCTCGGCAACCAACTGCTGGCGCACGAAGTTAATCTGCTCGGTGCGCGAGCCACCATCGCCAAGTACGGCACGATTTGTACGTGCTACGCAGCTCTCGATAGCGATTTCGTATGCTTTCAAATAGTTCTTGAAGAGATTGCTCCACAACGCACGCTTCGAAACCTCGAATGCCGCTGCACGAATCTCTGCAACCTCCTCTTCGAGCAACGAAGCGAAGTCGGCAATCGTCGTTGCGATAATTGCCGCAGCTGCATCGCCATTCGTATCGTTACGCTCGACAACCGTGATACCCTCGTGGTGCTCCAAACCGGCAGCCCACAGACCGAAACCTGCCAACGTGGTAGTTACAGTCGGAACCGAGAAGGCAATCGACTCCAACGGAGTGTAGCCCCATGGCTCGTAGTACGACGGGAATACGGTCATATCCATACCGACGAGCAACTCGTAGTAGTTCTTATTGAAGATGCCGTCGTTGCTGTTCAGGTACGTAGGCACGAAGATAACCTTCACCTTCGACTCTGCGCTATCGAGCACCGAACCGTCGATTTGCTGTGCAATCTGGTCCCAAGCGGCATTTTCGAGATAGTGTGTCGAGTGGCGATACTGCGACGCGTCGATTGGCGAAGCGGCATCCTTCAAGTGCTTCTGCAAGTCAATGCGCGCACCGTGATTTGCGGCAGGTACGGTAACGTACGCCAAAATCTCGCGGTCGAGCGACTTGTTTGCAGCCAAACGCTTCAAAGCGTCGAAGAACACATCGAGACCCTTATTGTGGAACTCGTAGCGACCACTCGTGCCGAGGATGAGCGGCTCCTGTGCGAACTTGTAACCGAGGCAAGCCTCTGCAACCTCAATCATCGCCTTGCGAGCAGCCTTACGCTTTGCGTCGTACTCCTCACCCGTCCACACGAAGTCGTTCTCGAAGCCGTTAGGCGTTACGGTATCAACCTCTTTTTGGAGCAGGTACTTACACTCGCGAGCCGTAATATCGCTGACGGTCACGAACGCATCGTGATACTTCGCACCCATCTTCTCAATCGAGTGCTTTGCTGTTACGTTGAACTGACGAGCCAAGTCGTCAGCGTTGAATCTTGCCAAATCGCCATAGAGCGGCAGACGGTTGCCTGCGATGCAACGGCCCATAACGGTTGCGTGGGTGCTCATCACCGTTGCAACGTATGGTGCACTCTGACGGAGGTAAAGACCGCCCGAGCAGGTCATCCATTCGTGGAAGTGAGCCACCACCTTATCGGTTACCGAGCAGAAGTGCTCGACGTACGACTCGATTACGCGACCTGCGATGTGGCCGAAGAGTACCGGCTCGACATAATCCCACTGGCCGGCGAGTGAATCCACGCCATAAGTCTCCCACAGACCCTTCAACACCTCGTCCTTCTGTGCGAAGTGGGTGGTAAAGTCGATGAGGATGGCAATCGGTGAGCCGGCGATGCGCCAACGACCCACGCGAACACGAATACCCTCGTTGTAGAGCGTCTGACGCCATGCTTTGAGAAGATTTACATCCTCCTCAAACTCGCTGTTACCGTTATCCTGCGAGAAATCCGGGCCGATAACGATATACTTATCGCCCAAGAGTTTTGTTACGGTCAATGCTTTGGTGGCAACAACCGTATGGATGCCGCCAACCTTGTTGCAAACCTCCCAACTCACCTCAAAGAGTGTGTCGGGGGTAAAGTTCTTTTCACTCATAATTATCTGATTATATTTTGCTTTTTCAGTTTTTAACGGCGCAAAGATAGTACTTTACTTCGATAAAAAAAATGTTATATTAAATTTTTTTAATAATATTACCATATTTATTTTATGGTGCGTCGCTACACCTCAAAAAATGTGCTGATAACGGCATCCGATACCAAAAACCTCTCCGCCGGCACGGCAAACCACTCTCCGGCCTCGTCGGAATGGCTTTGCAGCCAGCCCGAGCGGAGCATATTTTGAGCCGTTTCGACTATCGTTTCGGCCGCCTCCGCACCCCACGTTTGGCGAACGTACTCCACCGAAATACCCTCTGCACGACGCAGCGAGACCATCACATATTCGTTCAATCGGTCGCGCTCCGTGAGCACCTCCGAGCCATATTCCACACGCTCCGCATACTCCTCGACACTCTGCTCCGACCAGCGACGCATGCCACGCGCAAAGGAGTGGGCTCCCGGCCCGATGCCGAGGTATTCGTCGCCCGTCCAATACGACGAATTGTGACGCGAACGACGGCCGTCGAGGGCATAGTTCGAGACCTCGTAATGGTCGAATCCCGCCGCAGTAAGCGCATCGTGTACGGCACGATATTCGCGCTCGCTGCGCTCGTCATCGACCTCGCGCAACGCGCCCTGCGAGAGCAGTCGGCCAAAGCGCGTATCCGGCTCAATCGTAAGATGATACGCCGAAATATGTTGCACGCCGAGCGACAAAAATCCCTCTATCGTGCGCCGCAACGACTCCTCTCCGAACGGCTCCACGCCGAATATCAAATCGACCGACAGGTTGTCGTATCCCGCCCGTTGCAGACGACCGACCGCCTCGACGGCCTGCGCTGCCGAGTGGCGACGCCCCATAAAGCGCAACACCTCGTCGTCGAGCGACTGCACGCCGAGCGACACGCGATTGACATCCGTCGCACGCAACTGCTCGACATAGGCTTCGGTCACATCGTCGGGATTTACCTCGATGGTTATCTCCTCCAACCCCGAGCAATCGAACAGCGTGCGAGCGTGGTCGATGAGCCGCTGAATCTCGCTCGGTGCGAGCAACGACGGCGTGCCGCCACCGAAGTAGATGGTACGCACGCGGCGCTCGGAGAGCCAACCGCTCTCTCGCTCCAACTCGGTGTGCATCATACGTATAACATCGGGGATGTGGCGCAACTTGACACTGCGATAGAAGTCGCAATAGCCGCACAACCGTTTACAGAACGGTATATGAAAATATAGTCCCGCCATACACTACAAAAGTAGCAATTTCCGACCGAATTTCCAAACGTTCGCCACTCGCCGTCGTCGATTTTTCTGCCGGCAGTCCGAATAGCGGTATGGGCGGTCGGTTTCCGGTGTTGAAAACCTCGGAATAGGAGTTGATTATGGCGGTATAAGAAAATTTTCCGTTAAATTATTGTTAATTTTTTCACAAAGCACACCGAAATTCAAAAATTAGCAATATATTTGCATCGGGAAAATAGGGCTTGAAACGTAGTTTCAGCCGGCAAGCGTCGCTCCGAGGCAAAAACCGACCGCCGTTATGCACTACGGACAGACATCGGAAGGGCGCACCAAAACAGAAAAGAGAAGAAGTTAAATCATTATAAAACAAACTATTATGGCATTCAAGAAAGAAGATTTATTGAAGTATGGCATTACCGGCGTGACCGAGGTTGTTTACAATCCGTCGTATGAGACTCTCTTTGAGGAGGAGACCAAAGAGGGCTTGACCGGTTTTGACAAGGGTCAGCTCACCGAGCTTGGCGCAGTGAACGTGATGACTGGTGTTTACACCGGCCGTTCGCCAAAAGACAAGTTTATCGTAATGGACGAGAACTCGAAGGATACCGTATGGTGGACTTCGGAGGAGTACAAGAACGACAACAAGCCTTGCTCGGAGCAGTCGTGGGCAGTTTTGAAGGAGATTGCACAGAAGGAGCTCTCGAACAAGCGTCTGTTCGTTGTCGATGGCTACTGCGGAGCAAACGAGGATACCCGCATGGCTGTTCGTTTCATTATGGAGGTTGCATGGCAGGCACACTTCGTTAAGAATATGTTTATCCGTCCGACCGAGGCAGAGCTCGAATCGTTCGAGCCGGACTTCGTGGTTTACAACGCTTCGAAGGCGAAGGTTGAGAACTACGCAGAGCTTGGTCTCAACTCGGAGACTGCCGTTGTGTTCAACATCACTTCGCGCGAGCAGGTTATCATCAACACTTGGTATGGTGGTGAGATGAAGAAGGGTATGTTCTCGATGATGAACTACTACCTCCCATTGAAGGGCGTTGCTTCGATGCACTGCTCGGCTAACACCAACGAGAAGGGCGAGACCGCTATCTTCTTCGGTTTGTCGGGTACGGGTAAGACCACCCTTTCGACCGACCCTAAGCGCCAGCTTATCGGTGACGACGAGCACGGTTGGGACGACAACGGTATCTTCAACTTCGAGGGCGGTTGCTATGCGAAGGTTATTAAGCTCGACAAGGAGTCGGAGCCGGATATCTACAACGCTATCCGTCGCGATGCACTGTTGGAGAACGTAACCGTTGACGAGAACGGCAAGATCGACTTCAACGATAAGAGCGTAACCGAGAACACTCGTGTTTCGTACCCTATCAACCACATTAACAACATCGTTACTCCGAAGTCGGCTGCTCCTGCTGCGAAGAACGTAATCTTCCTCTCGGCCGACGCATTCGGCGTATTGCCTCCGGTTTCGATTCTCACTCCTGAGCAGTGCAAGTACTACTTCCTCTCGGGCTTCACCGCAAAGTTGGCAGGTACCGAGCGCGGTATCACCGAGCCAACCCCAACCTTCTCGGCTTGCTTCGGCCAGGCATTCTTGGAGTTGCACCCAACGAAGTATGCAGAGGAGCTCGTTAAGCGTATGGAGAAGAGCGGTGCGAAGGCATACCTCGTGAACACGGGTTGGAACGGTACGGGCAAGCGTATCTCGATTCGCGACACCCGCGGTATCATCGACGCTATCCTCGACGGTGCAATCCTCACCGCTCCTACGAAGACCATTCCGGTATTCAACTTCGAGGTACCGACCGAGTTGCCGGGCGTAGATCCTGCAATTCTCGACCCACGCGACACCTACGCTGACGTAGCAGAGTGGGAGAAGAAGGCAGAGGACTTGGCAGGCCGCTTCATCAAGAACTTCGGCAAGTACACGACCAATGAGGCAGGTAAGGCATTGGTTGCAGCCGGTCCGGAGTTGAAGTAAAACTGATTTATGCGGTGTTTACCGCCGCTACCATAAACGAAAAAGACTCTGCACCACGAGGTGCAGAGTCTTTTTTTGTGTGATGAAGATGTCTCAACCGAAAACACCAAAACAAAATGGGGTTGTCCACTGCGGACAGCCCCGTTTTATTATCGTTGGCAACTCTACCAGATTTCGGCCTTTACGGTCTCTCGACCAGCATAGCAGTTGGTAAATTCAAGCACGGTGCCCTTCTTTACCGTAATCTTGCGTGCCTCGCGTGGCGCAAAAATTACAGGATTCATATGATCACCAAACGCCGTGCGGAACTCGATATCCGAGATGTTCGTAACCTCCAACAGGCCCTTCTTCTCGTCGAGCGCGCGAACCTGCAACGACTTGGCGATGAGCTGCTTGATAAGGTCGGCACGACCTGCGAGCTTCTGGTCGAAGAAAGCCACGAAACGCTTTGCGAACAACGCCTCACGAACACCATCCACCGAGCGACCCTTCGCAAATACGAGCGTCATCGGACGGATACGCATACCATACTGCAAGCTCGTCGGGCTGTGCGCATCGGTATTTGCCATCATCGGCAACTCGTACTTATCGAACCAATCGAGCACTTTCGGGTACCACTCGCAACCGTTGAACAACTCAACACCATGGATGCGGCCCTCCTCAATCATCTTCTTCTGCACCGGATACATCGTGCACTTCTTGTCAGGCCAACCCGGATGGTTCCAAAGGATGAAGGCTCCCTGTTTCTCGGCAGCAGCCAGGTCGGCAGCAAGCGTCTCCTCGTTGTTTATCTTGCGGCCCTCCTTATCGGTCAGGTATTTGCCATTCTCGTCTTTCAGGTAACGGTTCTCGCTGAACACGCTACAATCGCTCAGGAACAGAGCATTCATGTGGCCAAACGGCTTTGCGCGGGTAATCTCCACACCCTTAACAACCAACAAGCCCCACTTCTTCGCCTCTTTCGAAGCCAACTCATACGGGAGGTTGTAGTCCTTCAAGCGGATACCCTTATTCTTGTGTACGCCCACGTGCGGAGTCATCGCAATCACATCCAAACCATCGCACCACGCCTCGCGCACGCGACCCTGTGGCGACACGGTTGCATCGGCAAAGACAGTATGCAGGTGGAAATCGCCTTTCAGCGTAACATAGCCGTCGATATCCGGCACCGAAACGATGCGGCGACGCTCGGTCTTCAACTCGTAGCACACTACGCGATCGTCCGAATTCTCCGGAATCTTCTTGCTCTTCGCCTCGACAAGCGAGGTGACTGCCAACATAGCGACAGCAATCAATAAAATCTTTTTCTTCATAGGTTTTAGGTTTTTGGTATTTTATTAAATAAATTTTTCCAAATATATCACTATCCCAAATTGTGTCAATGGCCCCAATTATTATTTCAGTCGCTCCAAATCAAACTTATAGAGCGTCGTATCGGCCAGGCTGGCGATACACCACTGCTTGACATCCGCCCAGCGGTAGTATGGTGCGTGGTCGGATGGCAGAGGCAACTCCAACTCCTCCTCGTTGAGCATCATCTTGACCAGCACATCGCCACTCTTGCGGTGGCGGTAGAATATCCATTGGAAGTTGCTCGACATCGGAATCGTGAAGTCGCACGACGCTTCATCCTCAACACGCTCCCAACTATCGACCCTCTTCGACCAACCGGTGATGCCCATTGCGCAGAGCATACACATAATACAGCCGTCGTGGCCAAAACGCAGCGACACGGCAGGACGAGGATTTGCCACACGTTCGACAGCCTCTTGCAGGAAGTTGTAGAGCAGCGGGTCGGCAATCTCGCTCAGGAAGCCGCCTCCGATACCGGAGTTACCACGTTCGATATAGTAGCGCACGTTGATTGCCCGCCACCAGCGATACCGCTCCTCCGGTGTAAAGACCTTCGAAAAATCGACATCGGCAGCAGGTGTACCTCCGAACGAGGCGATATTGCGGAACAGGTGCATCGCAAAGAGCGGTGCATCCTCAATGGTCGGAACAAACTCCTCGGCAAAGAGCGCGCCAAGCAAACGCGAATTATCGATAAACGAGTCGCGCCACACATCCCACTCCTTAACCCACTCGGCATCGGGCCAACGGCACAAATCGACACGCTTGGCAAGCGGAGTCGTACGCACACCCGATAGCGGATTCAGGTACGGCATATACGGGCCTCCCGTATCGAGCAACGCAATCTCCACATCGGGCGCAAGGCGGATGAGCGCGTTGGTAAAGGCGTTCATACTGAGCAGACAGCGCGGTACGGTGGTCGAGACGGCACGCACCTCCGGACGAGCGCGGAACAACTCGGGATGGTTCGCAACCATACGCTCGGCAATCTGCTCGTTCTGGCGAACACCGAGGGGCGCAAGGTCGCCGGCACGGCCCTGACATATCTTGCTCACGTCGAGCAACTTGGCATAGGTCTCCTCGCCAAACGGCGTAAGTTTTCCCTGCTCCTTTGCGCGTGCAAAAATCTCCATCACCATATCGAACTCCGAGTTAAACTCGATGAAACGCGAACCGTGACGGCCATAGTGCGAGATGTAGAACGGCTCGTATCCCTTCGGGGCGGGAGTCTGCGCTACGGTCGGGGTCGGATACGGGCGATAGACACCCGCAGCGAGCGATGGGTCGGCCATAATACGCTCGCGGGTGGTTTGTGCCGAAAGCGTTGCAACGGAAACGATTGCCAACAAAATAACAAGTAGGGTCTTTTTCATTTTCGGTTATGTGACGATTTTTACTGCTTACTTATATAATATACGTTTTATGAGGGCGATTTAGTGTGCTTCGAGCCAATTGGCACCCACACCGCAATCGGCTACAAGCGGTACGCGCAGTGCTGCCGCACCCTCCATCTCCTCGCGCACGATGCGCTCGACGCGCTCGCGCTCGGCAGGGAGCAGGTCGATGACGATTTCGTCGTGTACCTGCATGGTCAGTTTCGAGCGGATACCCTCCTCGCGGAATCGACGCGCGACACCCACCATCGCAAGTTTCATCACGTCGGCCGCCGAGCCCTGAATCGGAGCATTGACGGCATTTCGCTCGGCAAATGCTCGTGCATTGGCGTTACGCGAGTCGATATCGCGCAGATAGCGACGACGGCCAAAGAGTGTCGTGACATAGCCATCCGTGCGCGCCTGCTCGACCACGCGGTCCATATACTCCTTCACGCGCGGATAGGATGCAAAATAGCCCTCGATGAGCGCCTTTGCCTCCGAGCGCGGAATGTCGAGACGCTGTGCCAGACCGAAGGCCGAGATGCCGTAGATGATACCGAAATTGGCCGTCTTGGCACGACGTCGCTCCTCGCTCGTCACCTCGTCGATGCTCTTATGGAAAATCTTGGCAGCCGTCGCAGCGTGGATATCCTCGCCATTGCGGAACGCCTCGCAGAGCGACTCGTCACCGCTCAAATGTGCCATCACACGCAACTCCACCTGCGAATAGTCGGCCGAGAGCAGTTCGCGGTCGGGCGCACTCGGCACGAATGCCGCACGAATCGGACGTCCAACGGCATCGCGTATCGGAATGTTTTGCAGGTTAGGGTTGGCGGATGACAAGCGACCCGTCGCAGTAACCGCCTGATTGTAAGATGTATGTATATGACCCGTCACAGGGTTTACCAACTGTGGCAGGGCGTCGATATAGGTCGAGAGCAATTTTTTCAACCCACGATATTCGAGCACCTTGCCGACGATGGCGTGCTCGTGGGCAAAGCTCTGCAAATACTCCTCGTCGGTGCAGAACTGCTTGGTTTTGGTCATCTTCGGCTTGTCGGCGATTCGCATCTTCGCAAAGAGCAGTTCGCCGAGTTGTCGGCTCGAATTGATGTTGAGCGTCGGTTCACCTGCCATTGTGCGAATCTCCTCCTCCAACGCCACGAGTTGTGAGCCGAGTGTCGCCGAGTAGCGGTGCAACGCCTCACTATCGATGCGTACACCCGTCCACTCCATATCGACCAGCACGTCAATCATCGGCTCCTCGATACGCTCGTAGAGTGACATCATACCCTCGCGCTCGACCTCCGCACGCAGAACGTGGTAGAGTTGCAGCGTGATGTCGGCATCCTCCGCCGCATATTCGGCGACGCGCTCCAAACCGACCATATCCATCGTCAGTTGTTTGGCACCCTTGCCGATAAGTGTCTCTATCTCGATTGGCGCATAGTTCAGATAGCGCACCGCCAGGGCATTCATACCGTGACGCGCCTCGGCATCAAGCAGATAGTGGAGCAGCATAGTGTCATATTTGCGACCCCGCACCTCAACTCCGAGCGTGCGCAGGAACAGCACATCGAACTTCATATTTTGGCCCACCTTCGCCTTCCGTTCGTCGGCAAACAACGGTCGCAGAGCGTCGGCATACTCGCTCTCCCGCTTGCGCCCCTCGCCCTCCGCACCGAACGGCACATACCACGCCTCGTGTTCGCGGACGGCAAACGACATACCGACAATCCGACTGCCAAAGACATCCAGCCCCGAAGTCTCTATATCGAACGAAAACTCGTCGCAAAGCGAAATCTCATCGACCATCGCCCGCAACTCATCGATGGTGCGTACCGTATGGTAGGTGTGCGGAGTGGTTGCCGCCGTAAGCAGGTCGCCCACAGCGCCCATCTCCCCTTCGGGAGCCATATCGGCCGTCTCCGCCACTGCCGAAAAGAGGTCGGGAGCCGTCGGCTCGGCAGGCGTCTGCGACAGCGGTTGTGGCTGGGCGGTCGGCTCGGCAAACATATCACCAAAGAGCGACCCCTGCCCCTCCATTGCTGCACGCTTGGCGGCTCCCGCCTTGACGCGTGCCATATTTGCAAGTTGCTGCTGCGGTGCCTGACGTGGCGCGGAGTCATCCTCCATCGGAGCAAGATTATTCAGGTCGGCCATAAAAGCCCTAAAATCCAACTCGGCAAACAACGCCCGCAACGCATCAATGCGCGGACAACATACTGTAAGTGCCGCCTCGTCGAAGGCAATCGGCACATCCAACGAGATGGTCGTGAGTCGCTTCGCCAAGCGCAGACGCTCCTCCGATGCGGCGATGTTCGCGGCCGTCTTGCCACCGATTTTATCGACATTGGCAAGGATACTCTCCACCTCGCCCCACGCCTGCACCAACTTGCACGCGCCCTTCTCGCCGATACCCGGAACGCCCGGAATGTTGTCCGACGAGTCGCCCCACAGGGCGAGGATGTCGCGCACGAGCAACGGATTATCTATGCCGTACTTCGCACGAATCGCCTCCGTATCGACTATCTCCACACCATCACCTTTCTGTTTGTAGAGTTTACGGTGTTCGCCAACCAACTGACCGTAGTCCTTGTCGGGCGTCACCATATAGACGTCGTAACCCGCCTCGGCACCCTTGAACGCAAGCGTACCTATCACGTCGTCCGCCTCGTAACCCTCGACTTCGAGAATCGGGATACACATCGCCTCGACGATGCGCTTGACGTACGGAACAGATGCGATGATATCCTCCGGCGTGGCAGGACGGTTGGCCTTGTACTCCGGAAAAATCTCCTTGCGGAACGAACCTCCCGGAGGATCGAATGCCACACCGAGCAGGTCGGGCTTCTCGCGCTTCTGGATATCGCGCAAAAACTTCGTGAAGCCGAACACAATCGAGGTGTTCATCCCGGCACGATTACGCATCGGTCGCCCCATAAATGCGTAATAATATTTGAATATCAACGCATAAGCGTCTATCAGAAACAGTTTTTTCATGGTGTTGTTTTATGGGGTCTATTAAGGTCGGGTAAAGGCAAGTTACTCCATCGCCCAATCCCATTTTTCCTTAATCTCCACCCAAAATTGTATTTGTCCCAAAAATTGATTTATCCCCAAAAATTAATTCACCCAAAATTATGTTTTGAGATGAAATTTACAACGCTCGCCTTGATGCGAGGCGAAGGGCTGTACTTGGCGTACTGCTCTTTGCCGAGAAGCAAGGTAACGGAAGTAAATATCCCTCACTCTTTCGATTCACCCAAAAATTGCATTTTGAGGTGGGATTTACAACGCCGTCAAGGATTTTGTGGCAGGAGCATACTGCTCGTATGTGACTGTCACAAAATTTGCTGACAAGGAAGTAAATACCCCTCACAAATCAATTTTTATTTTCGGAGGCAAACCACTCAGCATACGACGTCGCCGTTTCGTGCAAACGCAGCGAGTGAAGCATAACACCCTCCGGAAGTGCCGACGAAATACGCTCGGCGAAGTCGGAGAGCATATTCTCGCAGGTCGGCTGATAGTTCACCATCACGATATTGCCGAAACGGTCGGCAAGCGTCGCCGCCAACGCACGATTCGAGGGCGTGTCGCGCAACACAAACGAGTGGTCAAGACGCTCGACCACCTCGCGCCCCACGATGCGTTTCAGGTCGCCGAAATCCATCACCATACCGCACTTTGGCGAGTGCGGGTCGGCAATCGGCGCACCCTTCACCGTAACAAACAGCCGATACGAATGGCCGTGAATCTCGCGGCACTTGCCGTCGTAGCCATCGAGCGCGTGGGCAGACTCGAACGAAAACTCTTTGGTCAGACGTATCATCGTTTCTCGTGGAATTTGTCAAGCGAATCGATATACGGCTCGCGTTGGAACGACTCGTTGAGCGATATGAAGGTTTCGGTATTGACCCCCGGCAACATGTTGCGAATGGCGCTGAGCGTATTCATCAGGTGCTCGTTATCGACGCAGTAGAGTTTCACCATCGCCGTATAGTTACCGGTGATGAGGTGACACTCGACAACCTCCGGAATACTCTTCAACTTCTCGACCATCGACGTATCATTCGTATAGTCCTTGATGCGGATATTGACGAAGGCACACACGTCGAAGCCCAAGATGCGCGGATTGACAATCATACGACTGCCGAGAATCACGCCACTATCCTCCAACTTCTTGATGCGTTGGTGGATGGCAGCACCCGAAATGCCACATTCGCGGGCAATTTCGAGGAACGGCATACGCGCATTACGAATCAAAAATTTCAAAATCTTGCGATCGGTCGCATCTAATACAATCTTACTCATAACTTCCTCACTTCTTAACACTTACTCACAAACTTAACCCCTTTACGAGGGCGTATCCAAAGCATCTTGTCGGACACGCACGCTCTTTTTATCATGAAGTTGTATGACAAGCGGGATTTAAGACCTGCGTAGCTCGCTGCGTAGCCCGAAAAACCGCAGCATACTTGGCGTATGTGAGGATTTCGGGGGCAGGTATAACGCAAAAATCACCCTGTCAGACAACTTCGAGCCTTTTTATTTCAGAACGCCCAACTCGCGGCCAACCTCGACAAAGGCATCCACGCAACGTTGCAACTGCTCGCGCGTGTGACCGGCCGAGACCTGAACACGGATACGCGCCAAACCCTTCGGCACAACCGGATAGTAGAAACCCGTCACGAAGATACCCTTACGCTGCAATGCTGCCGCAAAGTCCTGCGAGAGCTTGGCATCGTAGAGCATAACGGCACAGATTGCCGAGTCGGTCGGCTTGATATCGAAACCGGCGGCAATCATCGCATCGCGGAAGTAGGCCACGTTCTCGACCAGACGGTCGTGGTGCTCGTTGCTCTCGCCGAGCATCTTGAAGAGTTCGATACCCGCACCAACGACTGCCGGTGGCAACGAGTTCGAGAAGAGGTACGGACGTGAACGCTGACGGAGCATATCGATAATCTCCTTGCGACCCGTCGTGAAACCACCCACAGCACCACCAAACGCCTTGCCGAGCGTGCCGGTAATGATGTCCATCTCGCCACGGAGGTTGTAGAGTTCGGTAATACCGCGACCCGTCGCACCAAGCACACCCGCCGAGTGGCACTCATCGACCATCACCAATGCACGATACTCCTTCGCAAGTTCGCAGATGCGGTCGAGCGGTGCGGCATTGCCGTCCATCGAGAAGACGCCGTCGGTACAGATGA
>JAFNYX010000108.1 GCA_017654125.1 Alistipes sp.
GAGTGCATAGCTGTTATTGCCATTTGTAGTTTGAGTGTTGCGATTTACGAGACCCCACACAATGCTCGGCGTGCTTACAATCAAACTCTACCTGCTGTCAAAACCGGTCACCCCCTTTCCATAAGGGAATTGGTTCGAGTTTTGCGGCTCTCCGAACACGACTGCCGACCACGAGGCGACTACCCCACTTACGGCGAACGGCTCGGATGGAGCGTTTGCTTGAAAACTTCGGTGCGAAGTTAGCGTTTTTTTGGCGTAATTGCAAAAAATGAGCGCGGTAGTCGCGGTTTTGTGATTTTATTTGGTCAAAACGCCAAAAATTGTTATCTTTGACGATTATAAATATAATCTATGGCAACAAACGAAAAGTGTGTGGTACGGCTCGAAAATGCCGCTATTTACCACAACGAAGACCCTTTCACGACGCTAACCGAGCGCAACGTGCATAAGTACGGAGAAAAGGTATTGTCGGAGGTCAATTTGAGAGTCTCGGCGGGCGAATTTGTCTATTTTATCGGCCGCGTCGGCAGCGGCAAGAGTTCGCTGTTGCGCACACTCTATGCCGAGCTCCCGTTGCTCGAAGGCGCAGGCAAAGTGGCAGGGTTTGATTTGCGAACGCTGCGCGATAAGGACATACCCTATCTGCGACGCAGTATAGGCATCGTTTTTCAGGATTTACACCTGCTCTCCGACCGCAACGTGCGCGACAACCTCACGTTCGTTTTGAAGGCTACGGGATGGAGAGAGAGTGCAAAAATCGACGAGCGCATTGCCGAGGTATTGGCGATGACCGGCATCGAAGGGAAAGAGCACAAAATGCCATTCGAATTATCGGGCGGCGAGCGTCAGCGATTGGTCATTGCACGCGCACTGCTCAACTCTCCGACGCTGATTTTAGCCGATGAGCCAACAGGCAACCTCGACCCCGTAACAGCCGATAGTATTGTACGTCTGTTTCACAAGATTGCAGACGCAGGAACCGCAGTTATCATGGCAACGCATAACACCTCACTCATTGAGAGTTACCCATCGCGAACAATGCTCTTTGCACAAGGCGCGGTAACGGAAGTAGATATGACGGAATTATTGAGTGTTAAATCTTCGATTTAGAGTTGTTTTTTTGAAAAAAAAATCGTAGTTTTGTGCGTTTTTTAGAACAGTTTGATTACTACATTATGAATACCGAACAAGAATTTGTAAAGAAGGGACAAGAAGAGGAGTATTCCGCATCAAACATCCAAGTACTCGAAGGTCTTGAAGCAGTCCGCAAACGCCCGGCGATGTACATCGGCGATATTGGCGAAAAGGGCTTACATCACCTTGTGTATGAGGTTGTTGACAACTCAATTGACGAGGCGCTTGCCGGATATTGCGACGACATCCGCGTCACCATTAACGAGGACAACTCGATATCGGTGCGCGATAATGGTCGCGGTATTCCGACCGACTTCCACGAGAAAGAGGGCAAATCGGCATTGGAGGTGGTACTCACCGTCCTGCATGCTGGCGGTAAGTTCGACAAGGGTAGTTACAAAGTGTCGGGTGGTTTGCACGGCGTGGGTGTATCTTGCGTAAATGCACTCTCGACTCTGCTCGTTGCCGAAATTCACCGTGGTGGTAAAATTTACAAGCAGACATACAGCAAGGGATGTCCTACTTCGCAGGTGGAGATTTTGGGCGATTGTGACGATCGCGGAACAACTATCACATTCAAGCCGGATAGCGACATCTTTACGCTTACGACCGAATACAAGTACAGCATTCTCTCGAATCGCTTGCGCGAGTTGGCTTTCCTTAACAAGGGTATCCGCCTCACCATTACAGATATGCGAGACAAGGACGAGCAGGGCAATCCTCGTAGCGAGACCTTCTTCTCGCAGGATGGTCTGAAAGAGTTCGTCAAGTATTTGGATGCAACTCGCGGCGAGCCAATTACCGACTCGATTATCTATCTCGACACCGAGTCAAAGGGTGTACCTGTTGAGGTTGCGATGCAATACAACAACTCCTTCTCGGAGAACGTTCACTCGTATGTAAACAACATCAACACCATCGAGGGTGGTACGCACCTTACGGGTTTCCGTCGTGCGCTGACTCGTACGTTGAAGAAATATGCTGACGAATCTGGTTTGTTGGCAAAATTGAAGTTCGAAATTAGCGGTGACGATTTCCGCGAGGGCTTGACCGCCGTTGTATCGGTTAAGGTTGCCGAGCCACAGTTCGAGGGTCAGACCAAGACCAAACTCGGAAATGATGAGGTAGCAGCGGCTGTCGATCAGGCAATGTCGTCGGCACTGACCAACTATTTGGAGGAGAATCCAAAGGACGCTCGCGCAATCGTACAGAAGGTTATCCTGGCGGCTACGGCTCGTCATGCAGCTCGTTCGGCTCGTGAGGCCGTACAGCGCAAGACTCCGCTTTCGGGCGCAGGTCTGCCGGGCAAGCTCGCCGACTGTTCGAGCCGCGACCGTTCGATTGCCGAGATTTTCTTCGTGGAGGGTGACTCCGCAGGTGGTACGGCAAAGCAGGGTCGCGACCGTAACTTCCAAGCAATTATGCCATTGCGCGGTAAAATCCTTAATGTTGAGAAGGCTCTCGAACACAAAATGTGGGACAACGAGGAGATTAAGAATATGTTTATCGCTCTCGGTGTAAAGATTGGCACTGAGGAGGATAGCAAAGCTCTCAACCTCGAAGGTCTGCGTTACGATAAGATTATCATCATGACCGATGCCGACGTCGATGGCGCCCACATTGCAACGCTGATGCTGACATTCTTCTTCCGCAAGATGAAGGAACTCATTGAGAATGGTCATATCTACATTGCTACCCCACCGTTGTATCTCGTCAAGAAGGGCAACAACGAGCGTTACTGCTGGACCGAGCAAGAGCGCGACACCATTACGGCAGAGATGGGCAAGGGTGTACACATCCAGCGCTACAAAGGTTTGGGTGAGATGAATGCAAAGCAGTTGTGGGAGACCACAATGAATCCGGAAACGCGTATTTTGCGTCAGGTAACAATCGAGAATGCAGCCGAGGCCGACCACATCTTCTCAATGCTCATGGGCGACGATGTTGCTCCACGACGCGAGTTTATCGAGAGCAATGCTCACTACGCAAATATTGATGCTTAATATTAACCATTACCAAAAGAGAGGTCGTCGGAGTAATCCGCAACCTCTTTTTTGTAAACACTAACCAAATAACGAATATGGACGTAACGATTATTGGTGTCGCAGGCGGCACCGGCTCCGGCAAAAGTACACTCGTAAAGCGTCTTCAAGAGGCGTTCCGCGAGGAAGATGTGGTCACTTTGTGCCACGACTACTACTATAAGGCGCATCCGGAACTCTCGTACGAGGAGCGCACACGACTCAACTACGACCATCCGCAGGCATTCGACACGCATATGCTCGTCGAGCATGTGCGCGCACTGAAAAACAATGTACCAATCGAGCGCCCCGTATATTCGTTTGTCGAGCATAACCGCACAGAGGAGAGCGTTCCTGTGAAACCATCGAAGGTTATTATCATTGATGGCATCCTGATTTTCGAGAATAAGGAGTTGCGCGAATTGATGGATATCAAGGTATTTGTTGACACTGACGCCGATGTACGTCTTGCCCGACGCATTCTGCGCGACGTTCGCGAACGCGGTCGTTCGATGGAGTCGGTCATCTCGCAATACACATCAACCGTAAAGCCGATGCATGAAGAGTTTGTCGAGCCATCGAAGCGTTACGCTGATGTGATTATTCCAGAGGGCGGTTTCAACTCGGTTGCTGTTGCTATGCTGATTCAAAACATTCGTTCGATTGTCGAAAAGTAGGCACACCGCGTAATCTCATAATAAACAACGCGACACCCCTTCACTTGGAGTGTCGCGTTTATCTTTTCATACAAAGGCCGATGAGAACTACAAGCCTGTTATTTTCTTGATTTCGCTCAATTTATTCAACGCTTCGAGCGGAGTGAGCGAATTGATATCGAGCCCACGAATCTGGTCGCGCACCTGAACAAGCACCGGGTCGTCAAGCTGGAACATCGAGAGTTGCATCGACCCCAAAACCGTCTGTTCGATGGCTTCACCCACCTTTGGCGATGGCGTTTTACGACCACGCTTACGAAGATTGCCGCTCGGCACAATCTCATTGTTGCCATAGACCTGCTCCAACGAGTGCAACATATCCGTTGCTCGCTTGACAATCGATTGCGGCATACCGGCCATACGCGCAACATGAATACCGAACGAGTGCTCCGTTCCGCCACGCTCCAACTTACGCAGGAAGACAATCGTATTATCAACCTCCTTCACCGAGACGTGATAGTTTCGCACGCGTTGGCACATCTGTTCCATCTCATTAAGTTCGTGA